>NZ_JBHVHQ010000037.1:0-23339 GCF_042800135.1 Streptomyces sp. NPDC057654
ACTGAATGCACCTCGTGTGGTGTCGGGTGTGCGGTGGTGTGCGGTGGCACGCGGGCCGTTCCGGGCATGCGGAAGCGGCCGGGCGCGCGCTCCTACACGCGCAGCACCGACAACCGGGCGAGGGCCTTGTGACGCGGTGGCGGCGGGATCGGCCACAGCGCTCCCGGCAGCCGCGAGCGCGGCGCGGCGACGGCCGCGCCCAGGGCCCGGCGGTCGCGCGCGGCCAGGCCCACGAGGAGGCCGACGATCCAGACGCCGAGCACGGCGAGGCATACGGACATGGGGTCCATGCCGCTGTGCGCCGGGACGGCGGCGGGAGCGGCGGTGGGGGAGTCCATGACCATGTGCGGGTTTCCGTGCCCGCCGGCGCTGTCGCCCGCGACTACGGGGCCGTGGGGCGCGGCCGTGTGCTCGGCGGGGTGGCCCAGGGTGTGCATCGTGACGATGCCCAGCAGCAGGGCCGCGAACAGCAGCAGGCGCCCGCACCAGGCGGCGGCCCCTCGCTGTCCGTACATCCCGATCCCTCCGACGCGACCCTTCGCACCTTACCCCCAAGGGGTATGGCCGAACGCGGGCGGTTGCCCGGCGCGGGCGCGGGCGGGCATGCGGGCGGACGAGGCCGGATCATGAGAAGGGACATTCCGGCCGGCAGAAGGGGACCGTATGACCAGCACGGGAGAGCTCCGGACCCGGATTCGGCCCCGTACGCCCGTACGCCCCGCCGCCTTCTAGGCCGCTGCCATGGACGAGCCCGTACGCCCGGCGGCGGCCCGTACGAGGCTGCGCCCGCGCGCCCGCGCCGTGGCCGTGCTGCTGCTGATCGGCGCGGTCGCGTACACCGCCTGGGTGCTCGAAGTCCTGATCGCCACCGGCCTCGACCCGGTCCGTACGTACGTCAGCGAGCTGGCCGCCGTCGACCAGCCGCTCGGCGGGCTCTTCCGCGCCACCGACCTGGTCGCCGGGGTCGCCGTGTTCCTCGCCGCCGCCACCGCGCTGACCGTCTTCGAGCGGCGGCCCTGGTCGGTGGCGGGCTGGGCCGGGCTGCTGCTGTTCGGCGCGGCCACCGCGGCCGATTCGCGGCTGCCGCTCAGCTGCGCGCCGACCGTCGACCCGGAATGCGCGGCCCGCGAGACCGCCGGGCTCGTGCCGGCCACCCACACGGCGCACGCCATCAGCAGCAGCCTGGCGATGACCGGCGCGCTGGCGGGGGTCGTGGCGCTGACCGTCGCCGCGCGCAGGTACGGTCATGGCATGCCGCTCGCGCGCCTCGGTCCGCCGCTGGCGGCGGCCGAACTGGCCGCCACCGCCTGGACCCTGGTCGCGGTGGCCGCTTTCGAAGCGGGCAAGGGAACATGGCTGCTGGGGGCCGGACAGCGGGCGCAGGTGCTGCTGGTCGCGCTCTGGCTGGCGGTGCTGTGCGTACACGTCGCCCGTGGGAACGACGACTGAGTACGGGCGTACGGAGGGGGAGATCATGGAGCGGCCACCCGGGCGGATGGTGCGTGTCGCGGGGGTGACCCTGCATGTGCTGAGCGAGGGCGCCGGGCCGGTGTGCGTGCTCAGCGGCGGACTCGGCATGGGCTGGTTCGACTGGGACCCCGTGGTGCCGCTGCTCTCCGAGCACCGCACCGTGGTCCGCTTCGACCGGCCCGGCCTCGGGTTCAGCGCGCCCTCGCCCGAGCCGCCGAGCGCCGCGGGCGAGGCGGACCGCATCGCGGGCGTACTCGACGCGCTCGGGCTGCCGGGGCCGGCGACGATGGTCGGGCACTCCCTCGCCGCGTTCCACGCCGAGGCGTTCGCCCGGCTGCATCCCGAGCGGACCGACGGGGTCGTCCTCGTCGACGGCAGCGTCGAGGAGAACCCGAGCCCCGGCCCCGCCAGTGATCTGCGCACCGCCGCGGCCAGGGCCCGTGGGCGGGCCGTCACCGCCGCCGGGCTGCCGCGCGCGCTCGGCCCGACGCTGCGCCGGCTGACCGTACGCGCCACGTCCCTGCGCCGCACGGACCCGGCGCCCGACGAACTGCTGCGCCGCTGCTACGGGAGCGGGCGCGTCGCCCGAGCCATCCTGCTGGAGAACGCCCGCTATCTGGACGTCGCCGCCGAACTGGCCGTTCTGCGCGAGGACTATCCGCTGCCGCCGGTGCCTGTGGCGGTCTTGGCGGCCTCGCACGGGAACGGCTCCTGGTTCGAACGGCGCTGGCTGGAGCGGCAACGGCGGCTCGCCGAGCGGCTCGACGCGCGTTTCGAGACGGTCGCCCCGGCCGGGCATCTGCTGATGCTGGACCGGCCGCAGGCGGTGGCGGATGCGGTGTTGGCGGTGTCGCCGGCGAGGGAGGCGGATTCGCCCCGGGCCACCGGCTAGCCGCCGGGGGCTGTCGCCCTGGCCTCGGTTCGGTGTCGCCTGCGGGTGCGGTGGTGGTTGCTCGCGCAGTTCCCCGCGCCCCTTCGGGGCTCTGCCTGACGGTGTCGGGTGTTGTCTGCGGGTGCGTTGTGGCTGGTCGCGCAGTTCCCCGTGCCCCTATGGGGGTTGCTCTCGTCGTGTCGTCCGCGGGTGCGTTGTGGTTGCTCGCGCAGTTCCTCGCGTATGGCCGTTCACGCCACCGTCAGCGCGTGCGTGATTCCCTCGTCGAGGCTGGTCTCCAGGCCCTCGCGGTGGGCGGTTTCGTAGGGGGTGTCGCCGACGGTTTCGCGGAGGGTGTGTTCGCAGGTGTGGCGGGTGGTGAGGAATTCCTTGACGGCGGCGCGGTCGCGGCCGATGGAGTGCCAGAGCTGGTCGGCGGTGCCGAGGAGGCGGGCGGCCTGGGCGGGGGCGGTGGGGGCGACGGACGTCGCCAGCGTGTCGAGGCTGACGGCGGCCCCGAACGTGTCGTTCAGCTGCCACTTGCAGGCCAGCGAGTCACGGGCGTACCGGACGGCCGCCGCCGGGTCGCCGCCGGCCAGGGCGGCCATGGCCTGGAAGTAGAGGGCGTAGGCGCGCAGCCACACGTCGCCGTGGCGCTCGCTCTCCTCGCGCATCGCGTAGGCGACCGCGGCCGCCTGCGCGATCTCGCCCGACTGGAGGTGGGCGAACGAGGTGATGCCCAGGGTCAGGAGGCGGACGGCCAGTGGGCTGCCGTGGGAGGGGAAAGCCGGAGGGTCGGACGCTTCCCGGCCGCAGACGGCCAGGGTCTGGTCCGGGCGGCCGGTCATCACCAGGCGGGTGCCCCGGACGTAGCGCACGGCGCCGGCCGCCGCCGGGTCGGCGAGCCGCTCGGCCAGCGGCGCGGACCGGCTCTCCAGCTCGGCCGAGACGTCGAAGTCGCCCTGCATATTGGCCACATGGCCGCAGGCCCACAGCGCCCGGAACAGCTCCGGGCCGGCCGGCGCCGCGCGTTCGTCGGCCAGGGCCCGTTCCAGATAGCCGCGCCCCTCGCGCAGGAAGCCGCAGCCGGTCCAGAAGAACCACAGGTCGCTCGCCATCTCCAGCGCGGGGAGCGGGTCCGTATCGGCCAGGCAACCCTCCAGCGCCACACGCAAGTTGGCGAGTTCGGCGGTCAGGCGCTCGTACCAGGCGATCTGGTCGGGCCCGACCCACGCGCGTTCGCCGGTACGGGCGAGCCAGCGGTAGTAGTCCCGGTGCCGTTCGCGCAGCTCCTCCTCCTCGCCGGTCCGGGCCAGCCAGTCCTGGCCGTACTCCCGGATCGTGTCCAGCATCGAATAGCGGGGCGTCGCACAGTGGGGCTTGGAGGCTTCGGTGCGGCGGAGTACGGACTGGTCCACGAGCCGGTCGAGCAGGCCCGGCACCTGCCCGCTGCCGAGCGGGCCACCGGCGCAGACCCACTGCGCCGCCTCCTGCTCGAAGCCCCCGGCGAACACCGACAGCCGCGCCCACAGCAGCCGCTCCGGCGCGGTGCACAGCTCATGGCTCCAGCCGATCGCGGTGCGCAGCGTCTGGTGCCGCGTCTCGCCCTCCCCGTACCGGCCGTACGTACCGCGCACGCTGTCCTTCATGGTCAGCAGCTCGAAGGGGGCGTGCAGGCGGCGGCTCAGCTCGTCGAGCGGCATCTCGGCCAGCCGGGCCGCCGCCAGTTCGATGGCCAGGGGGATGCCCTCCAGGCGTGCGCAGACCTCGTCGACGGCCGGGCCGTCCCGCTCCGTGAGGGCGAGCCGGGGAGCGGCCTCGGCGGCGCGCTCGGCGAACAGCACCGCCGCGTCGGCGGGCGGCGCCCCCTGCCCGTACGTACGGACCGCGATCGGCAGCGGGGACACCGGCACCACCCGTTCGCCCCGCGCCCGCAGCGGGCTGCGGCTGGTGGCCAGGACGCGCACTCCGGGGCCCGCGGCCAGCAGCGTCTCCGCCATGTCCGCGCAGGCGGCGGGGAGGTGTTCGCAGCAGTCCAGGATCAGCAGCAGCCGCTTGTCCGCCAGCCAGTCGGTGACCACCTCGGCCGCGGGCCGGGTGGACTGGTCGGCCAGCCGGAGCGCTTCGTAGACGGCGAGCGCGATCGGCTCCGCCTCCTTGAGCGGGGAGAGTTCGACCAGCCACACCCCGTCGGGGAAGGCGGGCCGCGCCGCGGCCGCGACGCGCCTGGCCAGCCGGCTCTTGCCCACCCCGCCGAGCCCGGTCAGCGTTACCAGCCGGCCGTCGTCGGCGGCCACCAGGTCCGCCAGCGCGCTCAGTTCGCGCCCGCGCCCGACGAAACTCGTCTCCTCGGGAGGCAGATTGCCCTTGCCCCGGCTTCCCCGATCCCTTTGGCCCTGCTCGGAATCCCCCATGGCCCCGCCCCTCCCGCACCGCGTGTTCCGGCCGCTGTCCGCCGCCGGTGCGCGAAGTCTCCCGCGCCCGCGCCGCCCCCGCCTCGCAATGCGATGAGCTGCCCGCTTTCACCGGCCGGATGCTCAGATGACCACACCAACACGACACTCCCTGCCATCTCCTGTTCCGATTCGATCAACCGGCAGTGGCCACGGAAACGGTGCGGCATAGTGGCCACCCGCTGTCGCAGCGCGCGGGAAGGACAGGGGGCCGTTCATGGCTGTCGGCAGGTGGTGGAGAACCCGGGCACGCGGGTGGCACGGCAGGAGCCGGCTCGCCCCGGCGCTGGCGGCGAGCGCGCTCCTCGCCGCACCCGGCTTCCTGACCGACAACTGGTACCCCGGAATCCTCGCGCTGCTCATCGGCCCCCTGCTGGCCTGCGTCCATCTGGACACACGGCACACCGCGGCCGTCGCCACCTGGTCGCTGCTGCTCGCCCTCGTGGCCGGGACCGCGCGGCAGCGCGCGACGGCGCCGGCCTTCGCGGTGGAGTTCCTGATACTGCTCGCGGGCAGCGCCCTCGCCGTCCGCAGCGCCGGGCGGCGCACCGCCACGGAACACGCGCTGGTCCGGGCCGAGCGGGTGGCCCGCGAGTCCCAGCAGGCGATCCTGCGCCCCGTCTCCGCGCGGCTGGGCGGCATCGACGTCTGCACCCGCCACCACTGCCCCGTACCGGGGGCCTCGGTGGGCGGGGACCTGTACGACATCGCGCACACCCCGTTCGGCGTACGCCTGCTGATCGGGGACGTACGCGGCCACAGCCTGGCGGCCCTGGGGACCACCGCGGCGGCCATCCGCGCCTTCCGGGACCTGGCCTATCTCACCCCCGGCCTCGCCGACCTGGCCACCGGCATGGACGCCCGGCTCTCGCCGGGCCTGGGGCCGGAGGACTTCGTGACCGCCGTCCTCGCCGAGTTCGCCCCCGGCGAGGTGCGCCTCGTCAACTGCGGTCACCCGCCGCCCGTACGCGTGGGGAAGCGGATCCGACTGCTGGAGCCCCCGGAGCCCGCGCTCCCCCTGGGCCTGCATCCGACGCCCCGGCAGCACCGCGTCTATCTCCAGAGCGACGACCGGCTGCTGTTCTACACCGACGGCCTGAGCGAGGCCCGCGACGCCGGGGGCATGGACTTCGCCCTGCTCGAACGGGTCGGCGAGGCGCTGTCCGAGCCCTCGCCCGCCGACGCGCTCGACGTCCTGCACCGCATGGTCACCGCCCACACGGGCGGCCCGCCGGTCGACGACCTCGCCCTCATCCTCTGCCAGTCGGCCAACGCGACGGCGCTCGCGCCGGTCACCTGAGCCCGAGCGAGCGGCGACCGTCTCAGCCCCAGTCTCAGTCTCAGTCTCAGTCCGACGCGGATACGGGCGTGGGTACGGGCGCGGGCTCCGCCCCAGCCTCCTCCTCCCGCCCCGCCGACCACAAGGAGCGCACATGCCCCAGATGGCGGCGCATGCACGCCTCCGCCCCCGGCGCGTCGCCGCCGATCAGCAGGTCGAGGAGTTCGAGGTGTTCCTCGGCGGACGCGACCAGCTCGCCGCTGCGGTCGAGCCCGGTGAGCCCGTACAGGCGGGCGCGCTTGCGCAGTTCGCCGACGACCTCCACGAGCCGGTCGTTGCCCGCGAGGGCGAGCAGCCGCAGGTGGAAGCGGCGGTCGGCGTCGAGGTAGCCGATCAGGTCGTGCCGGGCCGCCGCCGTCACGATCTCGCGGGCGACGGGCCGCAGTGCCTCCAGTTCCCCGGCGGGCACGGTGCGGGCGATCTGCCCGACCGTCGGCACCTCGATCAGCGCGCGGATCTCCGTGTACTCGTCCAGATCGCGCTCGGACAGCTCGGTGACCCGGAAGCCCTTGTTCCGTACGGGCTCGACCAGGCCCTCGCGGGCCAGCGCGAGCATCGCCTCGCGTACGGGCGTGGGGGAGACGCCCAGCTCGGCGGCGAGGACGGGGGCGGAGTAGACGGCGCCGACGCGGAGCTCGCCGGCGGTCATCGCGGCGCGCAGGGCGTTCGCCACCTGGTCGCGCAGCCGCTCCTGGACGAGGATCGGGCTTCGCTGCCGCAGATCACCCACAGCGGCCCTCCGTCCTGAGCTCGGCCCGGTGATTATAACTTTCACCTATCACACGCGCACCGATGCCCAGGACGGCCGCGGGGCGGCGGGCCCGCGGGCGGTCAGGCGGCCGGCCGGGCGCCCGTACCCCCGCCCGTGGCGCAACCGCCCGCCGCGCAGGCGGTGAGCCACCGGTCCCAGTCGGCGTCGTAGCGGGTGCCGATGGTCTCGGTCAGATGGCGCCGGGCGGCCTGCCAGTCCCCTTTCCGGTAGGCGGCGAGGACGGCGTCGACGTCGGCGCGGTGGTTCTCCAGCAGATAGCGGACGGCGAGGTAGCCCCACCGGTACACGCGCGTGGTGTCGTCGCCGTACGCGGTGTCGAACACCGTGCTCAGCTTGTAGGTGTGCTTCCCGGCCTCCGCGATCGCCTCGCGGTACGTCTCCTTCCGGTACGAGTACGAGACGTACTCCGCGAAGCCCTCGATCCACCAGATGGTGGGCGTGGAGACCCCGGCGTTGAAGTCCCCGTACATGTCGAAGCGGCCGTCGAGGTAGTGCGTGTACTCGTGGTTGAGGTTCCAGATCGCGAAGTCCGGCCGCAGCCACTCGGCCTCGTAGGCGATGAACCGCGGCTGATTGCCGGCCGCGGCCGGGTCGCCCTCCAGGTACATCCCGCCGTTGTTCGTGTCGATGCCGTAGATGGCCCCGGCGTACGTCTGGTAGTCGGCGCTGGAGTCGAAGACGGTCACCTCGATGGTGGTGTTGCGGTCGTCGGCGACCGGGCCGCTGTCCTTGGCGACGCCGTGGAAGAACGCGTCCTGCCCGCCGAGGCTCGCGCACGTCGAGGCGAGTTCGGCGGCGGTCATCTGCTGGGCGCGGATGGCGATGCTGGGGCCGCAGGTGTGCCGGACGGTGAGGACGGCGTCGGTCAGCCGCTTCTGGAGGTCGCAGACGCCGTACTGGTCGCAGCCCGCCTTGTCGTAGTAGTCGGCCATCTCGGCGACGCCGACCCACAGCGGCGCGGTGCGGCCGGTCATGGCGGTGCGCCGCAGCAGGTCCACGGCGTACGGGCGGGTCCGCTCGCGCAGCGAGGCGTGCTGGAGGAAGCGGCCGAGTTCGCGCCCGGCGTTGGCGGTGAGATAGCTCTGCTTGCCGCCGAGCAGGTCGAGGTGGGCGGCGGCGAAGTCGTGGAGGGTGCGCAGGACGGCGGGGGCGCGCTCGACGGCGGTTACGAAGGCGGGTACCTGGTGGCCGCGGAAGAGGACGGTGTAGACGTTGTTGACGGCGTTCAGCATCCACCAGGACGCGTCGTACGAGCTGTCGTACCCCTTGAGCAGCCGCTCGACGACGTACAGGTAGCGGGCGTTCTCCTGGGCGCTGTCGATCAGCGTGACGGCCTCGGCGAGCGTCTCGCCGTTGGCGTCGGTGACGTCGCGGGAGCGCGGCGCGGCGAAGAACGCGTCGAGCCCGGAGCGGATCGCGGTCCGCAGGGCGGAACCGTACGGGCCGGTGTCGCCGGAGTGGTACCACTGCACGTAATACCCGGCGCGCAGGAACAGCACGAGCTGCGGCAGGCCGGTGGAGCCGTCGCCGGGGTAGGAGGCGGCGCCGTCCCGGAGGGCGTAGGCGACGGTGGTCATCTGCGCCTCGCGGAACGCGCCGCGGGCGTCGGTGCCGGTGAGGGCGAAGAGCGTGTTGACGCAGTCGGTGGTGGCGCCCTTGATCTTGGCGACGAGGGCGCTGCCGGTGTTCCGCGTGAAGTCGGCGATGTCGCAGGCGGCGGCGCGCCGCTCGGGGGAGAGGCCCTTCATGGAGGGGCGGGAGTGGTGGACGGGGGCGGAGCGAGGGGTGTGCTCGCGGTGGCGGGCGTCGACGGGGTCGGTGAGGGGCGGCCGGTCGGCGGGGGTGACGCGGCTCGTGGGACGGGCGGCCGGGTGGGGGCCGTCGTTCCCATGGCCGACGGCGGCCGCCTGCCCCGGCCCGGCGAGGAGCCCGCCGCCCAGGCAGAGGGCGGTGGCGAGGGCCGCTAGGCGGCCGAGGCGTCTGTGCACGGTACGGGGTCGCATGTGCTGCCTCCGAGTGACTTGTCATGCACGCGTGGGGTGTGTGCCATGTAAAATTTCACACTGCACTGGGAGTTGGGAAGGTGTTGGCAGGCACGGGGACGAACCGTGAAACGCGCCGGACACCCGGGGGAGTGATACTGGTGTGCCACCGCGGTGCCGCGGCACTGGTGAACGGGCAGATTGACCGGCGAGGATAGGGAACTATGGATAAGCAGCAGGAGTTCGTGCTTCGTACGCTGGAGGAGCGCGACATCCGGTTCGTCCGCCTGTGGTTCACCGATGTGCTCGGCTTCCTGAAATCCGTGGCCGTCGCCCCCGCCGAGCTGGAGCAGGCGTTCGACGAGGGGATCGGCTTCGACGGCTCCGCCATCGAGGGGTTCGCCCGGGTCTACGAATCCGACATGATCGCGAAGCCGGATCCCGGCACGTTCCAGATCCTGCCGTGGCGCGCGGAGGCGCCGGGCACCGCCCGGATGTTCTGCGACATCCTGATGCCGGACGGCTCACCCTCGTACGCGGACCCGCGCTACGTCCTCAAGCGCATCCTCGCCAAGACCTCCGACCTCGGGTTCACCTTCTACACCCACCCCGAGATCGAGTTCTTCCTGCTCAAGAACAAGCCCGTGGACGGCACCCGCCCGGTGCCCGCCGACTCCTCCGGCTACTTCGACCACACCCCGCAGAACGTGGGCATGGACTTCCGCCGCCAGGCCATCACCATGCTCGAATCCATGGGCATCTCGGTCGAGTTCAGCCACCACGAGGGCGCGCCGGGCCAGCAGGAGATCGACCTGCGCTACGCGGACGCGCTCTCCACCGCCGACAACGTGATGACCTTCCGCCTCGTCATGAAGCAGGTCGCGCTGGAACAGGGCGTGCAGGCCACCTTCATGCCGAAGCCGTTCTCCGAATACCCCGGCTCCGGGATGCACACCCACCTCTCCCTCTTCGAGGGCGACCGCAACGCGTTCTACGAGTCCGGCGCGGAGTTCCAGCTCTCCAAGGTCGGCCGCTCCTTCATCGCGGGCCTGCTCACGCACGCCGCCGAGATCTCCGCCGTCACCAACCAGTGGGTCAACTCCTACAAGCGCATCTGGGGCGGCGCCAACCGCACCGCGGGCGCGGGCGGCGAGGCCCCCTCGTACATCTGCTGGGGCCACAACAACCGCTCCGCGCTCATCCGCGTACCGATGTACAAGCCCGGCAAGACCGGCTCCACCCGCGTCGAGGTCCGCTCCATCGACTCCGGCGCCAACCCCTACCTCACCTACGCCGTCCTCCTGGCCGCCGGCCTCAAGGGCATCGAAGAGGGCTACGAACTCCCCGCCGGCGCCGACGACGACGTCTGGGCCCTCTCCGACTCCGAACGCCGCGCCATGGGCATCGAACCCCTGCCCCAGAACCTCGGCGAGGCCATCGACCTGATGGAGCGCAGCGAACTGGTCGCCGAAACCCTCGGCGAGCACGTCTTCGACTTCTTCCTCCGCAACAAGAAGCAGGAGTGGGAGGAGTACCGCTCCGAGGTCACCGCCTTCGAACTCCGCAAGATGCTGCCGGTGCTGTGACGGAGGGCCGTCGGATGGCGCGCTACCGCGAGACGAAGTTCCGGGTCATCACGTCCGTGCAGCGGCGGTTCAATCCGCTGCTGGCGCGGCTGCCGGGCCAGGTCGTCCTGGAGACCACGGGCCGCACGTCCGGCCTGCCCCGCCGCACCCCGGTCGGCGGCCGCCGCGTCGGGCAGGAGTTCTGGCTCGTCTCCGAGTACGGCGACAAGTCGAACTACGTCCGCAACATCCAGTCCGACCCGCGCGTCCGAGTCCGCCTCAAGGGCCGCTGGCACGCGGGGACCGCCCGCCTCCTGCCGGAGGACGACCCACGAGCGCGCCTCAAGTCCCTCCCGCGCTTCAACAGTGCGGCGGTCCGTACGTTCGGCACGAATCTGCTGACGGTGCGGATCGACCTGGACGAACGCTGACCCGGTGACACGGGCGGGCGGTCAGCCCGGGCCCGCCCCGTGCCATACCGTCGTCGCGTTGCAGAACTCGCGGATGCCGTGGCCGGCCAGTTCGCGGCCGTAGCCGGAGCGTTTGACGCCGCCGAAGGGGAAGGCGGGGTGGGAGGCGGTCATGCCGTTGAAGAAGATGCCGCCGGCCTCGATGTCGCGTACGCAGCGGTCGACTTCCGCCGGGTCGCGGGTCCAGATATTCGAACTCAGGCCGAAGGGCGTGTCGTTGGCGATGGCGATCGCCTCGTCCAGGTCCGCGGCGCGGTAGAGGGTGGCGACCGGGCCGAAGGTCTCCTCGCGGTGGACGCGCATGTCGGTGGTGATCTCGGAGAGGACCGTCGGCTCGTAGAACCAGCCGTCCGGGAAGGCTTTGGGGCGCCGGCCGCCGCACAGGGCCCGCGCCCCGTGGCGTACCGCGTCGTCCACCAGCTCCTCCAGATCCGCGCGGCCCTGTTCGGAGGAGAGGGGGCCGACGTCCGTGGTGTCCTCCAGCGGGTCGCCGACCCTCAAGTCCCGCATGCCCGCGGTGAACAGGTCCGCGAAACGGTCGTAGACGTCCGCGTGCACGATGAAGCGCTTCGCGGCGATGCAGGACTGGCCGTTGTTCTGGACGCGGGCCGTGACCGCTGTGGCCGCCGCGCGGTCGACGTCGGCGGACGGCATCACCACGTACGGATCGCTGCCGCCCAGCTCCAGGACCGTCTTCTTGATCTCGTCGCCCGCGATCGAGGCCACCGAGCGGCCCGCCGGTTCGCTGCCGGTCAGCGTGGCCGCGGCGACCCGCCCGTCGCGCAGGATCGCCTCGATCGTCCCGGACCCCACCAGCAGCGTCTGGAAACAGCCCTCCGGGAACCCGGCGCGGCGGAAGAGGTCCTCCAGATACAGCGCGGTCTGCGGCACGTTCGAGGCGTGCTTGAGCAGGCCCACGTTCCCCGCCATCAGCGCCGGGGCGGCGAACCGCACGACCTGCCAGAGCGGGAAGTTCCACGGCATCACGGCGAGCACCGCGCCCAGCGGCCGGTAGTGCACGCGCGCGTGCGTGGCCCCGGAGTCCCGTACGTCCGCGTCCGCCGGGTGCTCGTCCGCCAGCAGCCCCTCGGCGTGCGCCGCGTACCAGCGCATCGTCTTGACGCACTTCGCCGCCTCCGCGCGCGCCGCCCCGACCGGCTTGCCCATCTCCGTCGTCATCGTGCGGGCGACGTCGGCCGCGTCCTGCTCCAGCAGGTCGGCGGCGCGGCCCAGCAGCCGGGCGCGCTCGGCGAAGCCGGTGGTGCGGTATCGGCGGAACGCGGACTCGGCGGCGGCCAGCCGTCGCTCGATCTCCTCCGGGCCCAGTGCGTCGAACGTCTTGAGCGTCTCGCCGTTCGTGGGGTTCACCGTCGCGATGGGCATGGCTGTCCTTCCGTGCGCCTACCGGATGTGTCTCAGCGGCTTTTGTTTCTCCGCGCCCCTTCGACCTTGCAGCGCGCCCCGCCCCCGCGCAATACGGCGCGCCCCGCCACCACCGCTTCACCAGGGATTTACGGTGTATGGGTACGGTGCCCCCGCACGACCCGGCCGCCCGTCGCCATTAGGCTCGTACCGGCCCTTGATCGCGAGTGGCCCACGAATGATCGCCAGCGGCCGACGACGAGCCGGCGTTCGACGGACGGGAGGCGGCGGCATGTCCGTACCGCAGGGTCGCAGGAGCTCCACCTTCACCCGCCTCGTGCGCTACGGGTTCACCGACCCCGCCGGCGCCGAACGCCTCCTCGACGTCCCCGAACTGTCCACCGTGCGCGCCGACCCCGTGCTCCTCGACGCCCTCGGCGCCGCCGCCGACCCCGACCTCGCCCTGCACGGCCTCGTCCGCATGGTGGAGGCACAGGAGGACGACGACCGGCGCGCGTTCCTCGATACGCTCATCACCGCCAAACCGCTGCGCGACCGGCTCATCGGCGTGCTCGGCGCGTCCGAGGCGCTCGGCGACCACCTCGCCCGCCACCCCGCCGACTGGCACTCCCTCGTCACCTACGAATCCGCCGACCTGCACCCCACCACGCCCGAGTTCGAGCGCGAACTCGCCGAGGGCATCTGGGGCGAGCGCGGCGCCGGCCGGCCCCGCCCCGACGCGCTGCGCGCCGCCTACCGCCGGTCCCTGCTGGGCATAGCGGCCCGCGACGTCTGCGGCACCACCGAGGTCGCCGAGACCGCCGCCGAACTCGCCGACCTCGCCACCGCCACCCTCCTCGCCGCCCTGGAGATCGCCTGCGAGGAGCAGCCCACCGACGCCGCCGCGGCCCGCCTCGCCGTCATCGGCATGGGCAAGTGCGGCGGCCATGAACTGAATTACGTCTCCGACGTGGACGTCGTCTTCGTCGCCGAACCCAAGGACGGCGTCGACGAGGCCAAGGCCGTACAGGCCGCGACCCGGCTCGCCGCCCGGCTCATGCGGCTGTGCTCGGACGTGACGGCCGAGGGCACCATCTGGCCCGTCGACGCCAACCTCCGCCCCGAAGGCCGCAACGGGCCGCTCGTACGGACCCTGACCAGCCACCTCGCGTACTACCAGCGGTGGGCCAAGACCTGGGAGTTCCAGGCGCTCCTCAAGGCCCGCCCGATGGCCGGCGACGCCGAGCTGGGCCGGGAGTACATCGACGCCGTGACCCCCATGGTCTGGCAGGTCTCCGAGCGCGAGAACTTCGTCCCCGACGTCCAGCACATGCGCCGCCGCGTCATCGAGAACATCCCCGCCGCCCAGATCGACCGCGAACTCAAGCTCGGCCCCGGCGGGCTGCGCGACGTCGAATTCGCCGTACAGCTCCTGCAACTGGTGCACGGCCGCACCGACGCCACCCTCCGCCGCGCCAACACCCTCGCCGCCCTCGCAGCCCTCGCCGCCGGCGGCTACGTGGGGCGCGCGGACGCCGCCTCCCTCGACGCCGCGTACCGCTTCCTGCGCTCCATGGAGCACCGCATCCAACTGCACAAGATGCGCCGTACCCACCTCGTCCCCGACAACGAGGCCGACCTGCGGCGCCTCGGCCGCTCCCTGGCCCGGCCGTTCGGCTGGCCCAGCGGCGTCGAACCCGTCGAGCACCTGCGCAAGGAGTGGAAGCGGCACGCCCGCGAGGTGCGGCGGCTGCACGAGAAGCTCTTCTACCGGCCGCTGCTCGACGCCGTCGCCCAGCTCGAACCCGGCGAGACCCGGCTCAGCGCCAGGGCCGCAGGCCAGCGGCTGGAGGCACTCGGCTACGCCGACCCGGCCTCCGCCCTGCGCCACCTGGAGGCGCTGTCCTCCGGCGTGACCCGCAAGGCCGCCATCCAGCGCACCCTGCTGCCCGTGCTGCTCGGCTGGTTCGCGGACTCCGCCGACCCGGACGCCGGACTGCTCAACTTCCGCAAGGTCTCCGACGCGTTGGGCAAAACCCCCTGGTACCTGCGGCTGCTGCGGGACGAGGGCGCCGCCGCCGAGAACCTGGCGCGCGTGCTCTCCGCCGGGCGGCTCGCCCCCGACCTGCTGCTGCGCGCCCCCGAGGCGGTCGCCCTGCTCGGCGCCCCCGACGGGCTGCGGCCGCGCGGCCGGGCCGGGCTGGAACAGGAGGTGCTGGCCGCGGTCGGCCGCGCGGACGGGGCCGAGCAGGCGGTGGCGGCGGCCCGCGGCGTACGGCGCCGCGAGATGTTCCGCACCGCCGCCGCGGACCTCGTCGGCGCGTACGGCACCGAGGGCGTCCCGGCCCGCACCGACCCCGGCGAGGCCCTCGACGCGACCGGCTCCGCCCTCTCCGACCTGACCGCGGCGACCGTCGCGGGCGCCCTGCGCGCCGCCGTACGCGCCGAGTGGGGCGACACGCTCCCCGCCCGCTTCACGGTCATCGGCATGGGCCGCTTCGGCGGCCGGGAGATGAACTACGGCTCGGACGCGGACGTGCTGTTCGTGTACGAGCCGCGCGAGGGCGTCGAGGAGCAGGTCGCCGCCAAGGCCGCGTTCGCCGTCGCCACCGAGATGCGCCGCCTCCTCCAGCTCCCCAGCTCCGACCCGCCGCTGCTCATCGACGCCGACCTGCGCCCCGAGGGCAAGACCGGCCCGATGGTGCGCTCCCTCGCCTCGTACGCCGCGTACTACCGGCGCTGGTCGCTGGTGTGGGAGAGCCAGGCGCTGCTGCGGGCCGAGCCGGTGGCCGGCGACGCGGACCTCGGCGCGCGCTTCATCGAGCTGGTGGAGCCGCTGCGCTACCCCGCCGAGGGGCTCGGCGAGGACGCGGTGCGCGAGATCCGGCGGCTCAAGGCCCGGATGGAGACCGAGCGGCTGCCGCGCGGCGCGGACCCCACCACCCACACCAAGCTGGGCCGCGGCGGCCTCTCCGACGTGGAGTGGACGGTGCAGCTGATGCAGCTGCGGCACGGCTGGGAGGCGCCGGGGCTGCGCACCACCCGCACCCGCGAGGCGCTGGCCGCCGCGCACGCCGCCGGCCTCGTACCGGCGGAGGAGGCGCAGACCCTGGACGAGGCGTGGATGCTGGCGTCCCGCGTGCGCAACGCGGTGATGCTGGTACGCGGCCGGCCCGGCGACACCTTCCCCGGCGACAGCCGCGAGCTGGCCGCCGTGGGGCGCTACCTCGGGTACGAGCCGGGGCACGTGGGGGACATGCTGGAGGACTACCGGCGGACCACCCGCAGGGCGCGCGCGGTGGTGGAGGAGCTGTTCTACGGGGCGTGAAGACCTCGTGCGGGGGGCTCAGCCGCCGGTCTCGGCCCGCGCCGCCGCCTGCTCCCCGGCCTTCTCCCGGGCGCTCACCGAGGCCGCCTCGGGGTTGATCCCGGGCCGCGGCCTCGGCGCGGCCTTCGCCACCGGCCGGCTCGCCACCTGCCGCGCCAGCCGGTAGGGGAACGCCCCGTACCAGGCGTAGGCGAGGGCGAACCCCACGGCCAGGCAGATCAGCCCGCCGATCGCGTCCAGCCAGAAGTGGTTGGCGGTGGAGACGATGACCGCCAGCGTCGCCACCGGGTAGAGCGCGCCGAGGACCCTCGCCCACAGCGGCCGCGCCAGCATCGCGATGGTGATGCCGCACCACGTGGACCAGCCGATGTGCATCGACGGCATCGCCGCGTACTGGTTGGACATGTCGGCGAGGTTGCCCGACGCCATCGAGCCCCAGGTGTGGTGGACGACGACCGTGTCGATGAAGGACACGCCGTTCATCAGCCGGGGCGGGGCGAGCGGGTAGAAGTAGTAGCCGACGAGCGCGAAGGCGGTGGTGGCGAAGAGCACCAGGCGGGTCGCCGCGTACCGGCCGGGATGGCGGCGGTAGAGCCACACCAGCACGCCGATCGTCATGATGAAGTGCAGCGTCGCGTAGTAGTAGTTCATCCCCACGATGAGCCACGTCACCGAGTCCACGGCGCGGTTGATGGTGTTCTCGACCGCTATGTGCAGGGTTTGCTCGGCCTGCCAGATCCAGTCGGCGTTGTCGAGCGCCTTGGCCTTCTGCTCCGGGACCGCGTTGCGGATCAGCGAGTACGTCCAGTAGCTGACCGCGATCAGCAGGATCTCGAACCAGAGACGGGGCCTGCGGGGGGCCCGAAGACGCTGGAGAAGCGTGCGGTTCTCCGGCGGTCGGCCCTCGCGCTCCACGATGGGTGGCGGGGTGGCCGATCGGCCTTCCGGAGTCCTCACGTGCGCTTCACCCATAGGAATACAGTCTGCCAGACCGAGCCGAACCGCAGATCATCCCCAGGTCGGTTCTTACCCCGTTTCAATGTCGTCCCGAAGGCGGTCCCGACCCTTGGGGGCAGCGGCCGTCGAGCCCCTGACCACCAGTTCCGGCAGGAAGACGAACTCGGTATGCGGAGCGGGGGCGCCCGCTATCTCCTCCAGCAGCGCCCGTACGGCGGCCTGCCCCATCGGCCGCACCGGCTGCCGAATGGTGGTGAGCGGCGGATCGGTGAATGCTATGAGGGGAGAGTCGTCGAAACCGACGACCGACAGGTCCCGCGGCACCCGCAGACCGAGCAGGCGGGCGGCCCGGACGACGCCGAGCGCCATCAGGTCGCTCGCGCACACCACCGCCGTGCAGCCGCGCTCGATGAGCGGGGCCGCCGCCGCCTGTCCGCCCTCCAGGGAGAACAGCGAGTGCTGGATCAGCCGTTCCCCCTCGGCGGCCGGCACCCCCAGGTCGTCCGCCATGCCGCGCAGAAATCCTTCGGTTTTCCGCTGTACGGGCACGAACCGGCGGGGCCCCAGCGCCATTCCGATCCGGCGGTGCCCCAATGCCGCCAAATGGGTGACGGCGAGCCGGGCCGCCGCCCGGTCGTCGGGGGAGACGAACGGCGCCCGCACCTTCGAGGAGAAGCCGCCCACGAGGACGAACGGGACGCCCTGGGCGCGCAGCCGCTCGTATCGCTCCGGATCGGCCGTGGTGTCCGCGTGCAGCCCGGAGACGAAGATGATCCCGGCCACCCCGTGCTCCACCAGCAGTTCCGTCAGCTCGTCCTCCGTGGACCCGCCGGGCGTCTGGGTGGCCAGCACCGGCGTATACCCCTGGCGGGTCAGGGCCTCCCCGATGACCTGCGCGAACGCGGGGAAGATCGGGTTCTCCAGCTCGGGGGTGATCAGCCCGACGAGCCCGGCGCTGCGCTGCCGCAGCCGCACCGGGCGCTCGTACCCGAGGACGTCGAGGGCGGCCAGCACGGACTGGCGGGTGGCCGCGGCGACGCCCGGCCTGGCGTTGAGCACCCGGCTGACGGTGGCCTCGCTGACCCCCGCCTGGGCCGCGATATCGGCGAGCCGGGCGGTGACGGGCGCGGGCCGGGCCGGCCGCATCTCAGACCGCCCACCACACACACGCGTCGGCCGGGATGCGGACCACGCCGCCGCCGAACTCCAGCGGCGCGGTGGCCAGCACCGGGCGGCCCGGCACCGGGAGTTCGGCCTCGGCGGGCAGCGTGTTGAGCGTGCAGACGAAGCCGGGCCGGGACAGCGCCAGCACCCCCTCCGGCGCGGGCAGCCACTCCATCGGACCGTCGCCCAGCCCCGGCAGCGACCGGCGCAGCGCGAGCGCCGAGCGGTACAGCTCCAGCGTCGAGCGCGGGTCGCCGGACTGCGCCTCGACCGACAGCTCCCGCCACCGCTCGGGCTGCGGCAGCCAGCTGCCTCCCGGCCCGAAGCCGTACGGGGCCGTGCCGCCGGACCACGGGATCGGCACCCGGCAGCCGTCCCGGGTGCCGTCCTGTCCGCTGCGCCCGGCGTCTCCGTTGCCGCTGCGGAGGAACGCCGGGTCCCGGCGCGCCTCGTCCGGCAGGTCCTCCACCTCCGGCAGCCCCAGTTCCTCGCCCTGGTAGAGATAGGCCGAGCCGGGCAGCGCCAGCATCAGCAGCGACGCGGCCCGCGCCCGGCGCAGCCCCCGCTCGCCGCCCCCGTACCGGGTGGTGTGGCGCACCACGTCGTGGTTGGAGAGCACCCACGTGGCGGGCGCGCCCACGGAGCCGGTGGCGGCCAGCGACTCGTCGACGACCTCCCGCATCTCGGCCGCGTCCCACGGGCACCGCAGGAACTGGAAGTTGAACGCCTGGTGCAGTTCGTCGGGGCGTACGTACAGCGCGAGCCGCTCGGCGGTCGGGGCCCACGCCTCCGCCACCCCGATCCGCTCGCCGTCGTAGCCGTCCAGCAACTGCCGCCAGGAGCGGTGGATCTCGTGCACGCCGTCCTGGTCGAAGAACGGCAGCACCTGCGTGCCGATCATCTCCGCCTGCTCGCCGCGGCCGATGTCGGGCAGCCCGGCCGCCTTGACCATGCCGTGCGCCACATCGATCCGGAACCCGTCCACGCCCACGTCCAGCCAGAACCGCAGGACGGACGCGAACTCCCGCGCCACCTCCGGGTTCTCCCAGTTGAGGTCGGGCTGTTCGGGGGCGAAGAGATGGAGGTACCACTCGCCCGGCGCCCCGTCGGCGCCGGCCGTGCGCGTCCAGGCGGGGCCGCCGAACACGGACTCCCAGTCGTTGGGCGGGAACTGGCCCCGCCCGCCTCTCCCCGGCCGGAAGTGGTAACGCTCGCGGGCCGGACCCCCGTGCCGGTCCGCGAGCGCGGCTCGAAACCACGCGTGCTGATCCGAGGTGTGGTTGGGCACGATGTCGACGATCACCCGCAGGCCGAGGCGGTGCGCCTCCCGTACGAGCCCGTCGGCGTCGGACAGGTCCCCGAACAGCGGGTCCACCGCCCGGTAGTCGGCGACGTCGTAGCCGCCGTCCGCCTGCGGCGAGGCGTAGAACGGGGTCAGCCAGACCGCGTCCACGCCCAGCTCCGCGAGGTGCGGCAGCCGGTCGCGGATCCCGCGCAGATCGCCGATGCCGTCGCCGTCGCTGTCGGCGAACGAGCGCACGTACACCTGGTAGATGACGGCGCTGCGCCACCAGCCGGCGGCCCGGCGGGCGCTCGGGTCGTGGACGGGGGACGCGAGATCCTGGGTCATGCGGTTTCCTGTCGGGCGGGCCCGGTGGGCGGGGCATCAGGTACTGGCGGTTGGAGCAGCCGGGGTGTCGGTCGTGCTGTCGCACTGCCGCGCTGTCGTACTGTCGCGCTGTCCGGTTGTTCGGGCTGTTTCGGCTGTTTCGGCTGTTCCGGCTATGAGGTCAACGCGGGGCGCGCGTGTCGGTGACGGTCAGCCCTTGGTGCCTCCCGCGGTGAGCCCGGCGACCAGATGGCGCTGGACGAGGAAGAAGACGAATGCGGCCGGGACGGTGATCAGGACGGCCGCCGCGGTCATCAGCCCCCACTCGGCCTTCTGCTGGCCGACGAACGTCTGGAGCCCCACGGCGAGGGTGTAGTGCCGCTCGCTGCTCATGAACTGGGTGGCGAACGCGACCTCGCCCCACGCGGTGATGAAGGAGTAGAAGGCGGTGACCGCGAGGCCCGGCCGGGCGAGCGGGACGATCAGCCGCCAGAAGGCGCCGAACGGGGTCAGGCCGTCGACCCGCCCCGCCTCGTCGATCTCGACGGGGATGGTGTCGAAGTAGCCCTTGAGCATCCAGGCGCAGAACGGCACCGAGATGGAGCAGTAGGTGAGGATGAGGCCGGGGTAGGAGTCGAGGAGCTTGAGCGTCCCCAGAATGTTGTACAGCGGCACGATCAGCACCGCCATGGGGAACATCTGGACGACCAGGAAGGTCCACATCAGCGGGCGGTGGCCGGGGAACCGCATCCGCGAGACCGCGTACCCCGCGCTCGCCGCGACCAGCACGCCGAGCGCCGTCGCGCCCAGCGCCACGAGCACCGAGTTGCGGAACCACGTCAGGAATCCGGTGTTCTCCAGCACATGGCCGTAGTTGGCGAGGGTGAAGCCGACGAACCGCGTCGGCTCCTGCCAGCCGTCCCGGCCGCGCAGCGACACGAACACCACGAACAGGACGGGGAACGCGGCGGTCAGGGCGGCGGCGATCAGCGTCGCGTGCAGCGCCGCGGACGCCTTGCGGGACCGCGCGCCCCGCGCCCGTTCTGCATGCGGGGCCCGCGTGCGTACGGGCTGCGGGGCCCGCGTGCGTACGCCCGGACGCGCGCTCATCGGATGGTCTCCTGGCGGGTGAGCAGCCGCCGGTAGAACACGGCGAAGACCAGCAGCAGCGAGAGGATGAGGATGCCGTACGTGGCCGAGCCCGCGTAGTCGCGCACGCCCTGGAACGCGAGCCGGTAGGAGTACGTCACCAGGATCTCGCTCTCGGAGCTCGCGCCCTGCCCGATCAGCAGGTAGATGACCTGGAACATGTTGAACGTCCAGATGACGCCCAGCAGGATCACCGTCCCGCTGACCGGCTTCAGACCGGGCAGCGTCACATGCCGGAACCGCTGCCACGGCGTCGCGCCGTCCACCTCGGCGGCCTCGTGCAGCTCGGACGGGATCGCCTGGAGGCCGCCGAGGATCGCCACCATCATGAACGGCACGCCCAGCCACACATTGACGGCGACCGCCGACACCTTCTGGAGGAGCCCGTCGCCGAGCCAGTCGACCGCGCCCACGCCCAGCCTGTCGAGGACGGCGTTGAGCACGCCGTACTTCTCGTTGAACATCAGCCGCCAGGAGAACGTCGCGACGAACGCGGGGACCGCCCACGGCAGGATCAGCAGCACCCGGTACAGGCCGCGGAACCGCATCGGGCGGTTGAGCAGCAGCGCGAGCCCGAGGCCGATGGTGTAGTGGAAGAAGACGCAGGACCCTGTCCATACGACGGTCCACGTCAGCCGCCCGTAGAAGTGGCCCTCCTGCCCGGAGAGGACCTTCCAGTAGTTGTCGAGGCCGACGAACTCGTACGTGGCCGGGATGTGGTTGACGCCGATCGTCCGGGCGACGTTCGCCTCGTCGGCGTCGGTGAAGGAGAGGAAGATCCCGCGCCCCAGCGGATAGCCGACGAGCACCGCGAGCACCACGACCACCGGCAGCACCATCGCCCACGCGTACCAGTGCGCGTCGAAGGAGCGCCGCAGCCGGGCGAACGGGCCGGGGCGCGCCGGGCGCCGGGGTCCGGCGCCGGATGCGGCAGTGGTCATGGCTCCGCGGCTTTCGTCGGTCGGGGTCTCTGTCTTCCGGGGCGTCTCCGGGGTGGCGAACGCGGTGGAACCGGCTCGGCGGGGCGGGCGCGTGGGAGCGTACGGGCCGGTGAGCCCGTGGCCCGTACTCCCCCCGACCGGCCGAGCCGGAGTCAACTGGCGGTGCGCTGGGGCTACTTCTGGATCTCGTAGTCCTTGAGCAGCGTGGCCTTCCACGCCTTCGCGGTGGCGTCGAGCCCCGCCTTCGGGTCCTCCTTGAGCGTGAGGATCTTCGTGTAGTGCTGGAGCCAGTCGGTGAACAGGTCACCGCCCTGCGGGATCGCCGGGCGCGGGTGCGCCGTGGCCAGCGCGCGACGGTAGGCGTCGCGCACCGGATCGGCCAGCACGCTCTTGGTGTACGCGGACTCGCGCGTCGGCAGCACGCCGACGGAGGTCGCGGCCGTCTCCTGCTGCGCCGCGGCGGTCATGAACTTCACGAAGAGGTAGGAGGCGTCGAAGTTCTTCGACCCGGCGTAGACAGCGAGGTTGTGACCGCCGACGGGGGCGCCCGCGACGCCGGTGGAGCCGGCCGGTACGGGCGCGATGCCCAGGTTCGTACGGTCACGGTAGGCGGCGCCGCCGAAGATCTCCTTCGTCGCCCAGGGGCCGTCGATGAGCATCGCCAGCCTGCCGTTCTTGAAGTCGGTCTTGAGGTTGTTGTAGCCGTCGGTCCCGGCGGGCTTCGGCGCGGCCCCGGACTTCACCAGGTCGACGGCGGTCTCGATGCCCTTCAGCGACGCGGCGTCGGCGATGGTGATCCGCTTCCCGGCCACGTCGACCAGGTCGCTCTTCTCTCCGTAGAGGAAGGGGAGGGAGTAGTAGCTGTCCGGGTTGAGCCCGATGCCGCCTGCCCCCGTCCGCTCCTTGATCTTCGCGGCGGCGGCCTTGACCTCCTGCCAGTTCGCCGGGGGTTTGGCGACGCCCGCCCGCTTGAGCAGGTCCTTGTTGTACATGAGGCCGAGCGTGTCGGTGACCTGCGGCGCTCCGTACGTCTTGCCGTTGTACGCGGCGTTCTTCAGCGGCCCTTCGAGGAAGTCGCCGCTGTCCGCCAGCGCGGGGGTGCCGGTGAGGTCCTTGAGATAGCCGAGCTGCGCGAACCCCGGCGTCCAGCCCACATCGGAACGGAGCACGTCCGGCGCGCCCCGGCCGCTCTGCGCCGCCGTCTTGAACTTCTGCTGCGCCTGGTCGAACGGCACGTTGACGTAGTCGACCGAGATCTTCGGGTACTTCTTCTCGAACGCCGCGACCAGCTTCCGGTACGTCGGCGCCTCATTGGTCGCGTCCGAGGTGTCCCACCAGGTGACGGTCCCGGAGACGGAGCCCGGCTCCTTCGCCGCCTTGGAGCCGCTCCCCTCGTCGGCCCCGCCGCCGTCCCCTCCGCACGCCGCCGCGCCCAGCGCCAGCGCCCCCACGGCGACGACGGCGGAAATGCCTCTGCGCATGGGTTCCCCTCTCCCGAGGGTCGGCCCGCCCCTGAAGGGTCCGGGCTGGGGAGGAAGCTAACAGGTTGCAATCCCTTGCGAAAGAGCTTGCAGCGTGGAGAACGGGCCAACTCCCGTACAGGAAAGGGGACTTGTCCTCGGCGAGTAGCGGAGCGGTCAGCTCGCGGCGGGCTGCGGAGCGAGAGCCTTGAGCCGCCCCAGGAGGTCGCCGAACGGGCCGTCGGCGGGCTCGTCCGCGAGCATCCGGCGCAGCACGTCCGCCGTCTCCTCGTCATACGCCGCGCTCACCGCCGCCAACGCCGCCAGATCGTGCACCAGTTGCAGCTCCAGTTCGCGCCGGGCGACCTGCCGCCCGTCGAGCCACAGCAGCGCCGTCGTCTCGGCGAGGGAGATCCAGGAGCGGACCACCAGCTCCATGCGCGGCCC
>NZ_JBHVHQ010000038.1:0-22941 GCF_042800135.1 Streptomyces sp. NPDC057654
CGTCTGTGTTGTCCCCGGCGGCGCTGTAGCGCGCCGCCTCATTGGGTTCGATCGGCTCGAACATGCGGGCGGTTCTCCCGTCACGCTCCCGGGCGCCGCGTCTGTGTCCGGTCTGCGGCCCGCGTGATGTGCGCGGTTCCGCCTCCGGGGCGCGGGCGCCGCACGGGAGCTGTCGTCTCGCTCGCCGGGTCCGAGTTGTAGGCACCGGCGAAAGTCTCCTGGTCAGTGCGCCTGCCGGACCCGGGTGGCTCCCTGGTGGATCGGCGGCGCGTCGACGGCCGTCCTACGCGGAACCTTCCCCGGCCTTCGGCGGGGAGTCCCCGGCCGTCGCCTTCGCGGCACTCAGCCCGGCGGCCGTGGGTGGGGCGGCCGTGGCAGCGTCGCGGTCGGGCGCGAGCGGGTCGGTCACCGTGCCGGACTCCTCATCGAGCAGCCCCTGCGCCAGCCTGGTCACCGCTGCGGGGACCGGCGGCGCCAGGTCGGCCGTGGCGCGGAGACCGGACAGGACGTCGTCGGGTCGAACGGCAGGTGTCAAATGCCGAACAACCAGCCGCAGTATCGCACAGGCAGTGAGGTCGGGCCTATCGACCGGGGCCGCGAGCGCTTCGAGGCGGACGACGGCGGCACGCGCGTCGAAGGTCCGCAACCCGTTTTTCGTACGGCGCTCGACCTCCACGGTCTCCGCCGCCAGAAAGGCCGCGACGGCGCGTTCGGCGTCCTCGGCCCGTACGCCGTCGAGCCGCAGCTCCCATACGGAAGCCTCCAGCCGGTCGGCGAAGGAAGAGGTGTGCGCCTCCACCGCGTCGGTGATGTCGAGCCCGGCGGGCATCGACTCGTCCAGCAGTACGCGGAGCTTCTCGGGGTCGCGCGCGGCGGTGAGCTGGATCTCCAGGTACTCGGCCTCGCTGCCCGTACCGGTGGGGGCGGCGTTCGCGTACGACACCTTGGGGTGCGGGGTGAATCCCGCCGAGTACGCCATGGGCACCTCGGCGCGGCGCAGCGCCCGCTCGAAGGCGCGCTGGAAGTCACGGTGGCTGGTGAACCGGAGGCGGCCGCGCTTGGTGTAGCGCAGGCGGATGCGCTGCACCGCGGGTGCGGGCGGCGGGCCTTCGGGCTGTCGCTTGCCCAGTGTCACTTCTCCTTGGTGCGGGGGCGCTACTGGACGCCGTCCCGGATGGCGCACGTTCGAGCGCCGTCCTGTCCGGATGTCGCGCCCGGACGTTGCTCCAAGGGTACGTGCCCCACGCCGCGCCGCTCCCCGGCGGTCCCCCGGCCACCCGGTCACCCGGACGTGGCGATCCAGTACCGCAGCTTGCCCCCGCGCTCGTCCTCCAGCTCGCCGCCGCACGCCTCGATCACCCGGCGGGAGGCGATGTTGCCGACGTCACAGGTGACGAGTACCGGATCGATGCCGAGCGAGTGCGAGACGGGCAGCGAGGCCCGCAACATTCCGGTGGCGTGCCCGCGGCGACGCGCGGAGGGCCGTACGCCGTAGCCGATGTGCCCGCCGAGTTCGAGCAGCTCGGGAGTGAGCCGATGCCGCACCGAGAGCCGCCCGAGGTACTCGTCCCCCTCGACATACCAGAGCGTCGTCACGGCCGACCATCCCTGGGACTCCCCCGCCATACCGTCCGCCAGCATCCGTATATACCCGGCGAACACCTCGGGGTCGTCCCACCTCCCGTGATACTCCTGAATCTCCCGGGCCATGGTCGACTTCCGCGCCGTACTTCCGTACCCCTGGGCACGGAACTCGTCCATAGCGGCGAGAAAGGAGGCGTGAACGCGAGTTGTGGGTGCGATGAGCTGTGGCATCGGCCCAGTGTGCACCGCCCCCCGCAAGCTCCCCATAAAGATCAGTCGACGCCCCCGGGCTCCGCGACCCACTGGGTCCTGAGCCCCGTGTGCTCGGCGATGGTCTCGAAGTCACGGTCGTAGTGCAGCAGCGTGAGCCGATGGTGCAGGGCCGTCACGGCGACGAGCAGATCGACCACGCCGGCGGACCGGTGGCACCCCGCACGAGCCAACCCCCTCTGTAGCTCGTGCACCCGCGCCCAGGCGTCGCCCGGAACTCCGCACCGCGTGTAAAGAGCCCCGAAACTCTCGTGCATCCGCTCGTACTGTTCGACGGACCGAGCCGAAACGAGCAATTCCGCTTCGGTCGACGCGCACATGCCGATGCGCCCTTGCCGCAGAACGGGCTCCCATTTCTCCACGGACCCCGCTTTATGAATACGCCCGGCAGCCGACGCATCGATCAGAAAGCAATCCGCTCCGTAACTTCCCACGCTCCCCCGACCTCCCCCTTGAACCCAGGTTCGCGCGCCAAGTCGAAAGCGCCTTCCTCATCCAGGGCGACCAAATCGGCCAACGCCCGCTGCCGCCGAAGCCGCGCCCCTATTTCCGCGAGCGCCGCGTTGACCGTGTCCTTCTTCGTCTTCGTCCCCATCGCCTCGGCCGCCAGCGCCAGCGCCTCGTCATCAATATCGATCATGGTCTTGGACATAGGGACCGCCCTCTCAAAGGTTTTGCTGCGGCGAGGTGCGCCTACATATAAAGAATAGCGAGCCCCCATGAATGCAGAAACATTTCCTCGCCCCAAACGGAAATACGACCCCTGCCATTCAAGCTATAGGCAGGGGTCGTACGGGTGAGCGCGCTCAGCGAACCGTCACTTCAACACCGTCAGCGGCAGCAGCTTCTTGCCCGTCGGGCCAATCTGGATCTCCGTGTCCATCTGGGGGCACACCCCACAATCGAAGCAAGGAGTCCACCGGCAGTCCTCGACCTCCGTCTCGTCGAGGGCGTCCTGCCAGTCCTCCCAGAGCCAGTCCTTGTCCAGGCCCGAGTCGAGGTGGTCCCAGGGGAGGACCTCCTCGTAGGTGCGCTCGCGGGTGGTGTACCAGGCGACGTCCACGCCGTACTCGGGGAGCGTCTTCTCGGCGGCGATCATCCAGCGGTCGTAGCTGAAGTGCTCGCGCCAGCCGTCGAAGCGGCCGCCGCCCTCGTAGACCGCGCGGATGACGGAGCCGATGCGGCGGTCGCCGCGGGAGAGGAGGCCCTCGACGATGCCGGGCTTGCCGTCGTGGTAGCGGAAGCCGATGGAGCGGCCGTACTTCTTGTCGCCGCGGATCTTGTCGCGGAGTTTCTGGAGGCGGGCGTCCGTCTCCTCGGCGGAGAGCTGCGGGGCCCACTGGAACGGGGTGTGCGGCTTGGGCACGAAGCCGCCGATGGAGACCGTGCAGCGGATGTCGTTCTGGCCCGAGACCTTGCGGCCCTCGGCGATGACGTTGACGGCCATGTCGCCGATCTGGAGGACGTCGTCGTCCGTCTCCGTGGGCAGGCCGCACATGAAGTACAGCTTCACCTGGCGCCAGCCGTTGCCGTACGCCGTCGAGACGGTCCGGATCAGGTCCTCCTCCGAGACCATCTTGTTGATGACCTTGCGGATGCGCTCCGAGCCGCCCTCGGGCGCGAACGTCAGCCCGGAGCGGCGGCCGTTGCGCGTCAGCTCGTTGGCGAGGTCGATGTTGAAGGCGTCGACGCGGGTGGACGGCAGCGAAAGGCCGACCTTGTCGTCGGTGTACCGGTCCGCGAGCCCCTTGGCGATCTCGCCGATCTCCGTGTGGTCCGCCGAGGACAGCGACAGCAGGCCGACCTCCTCGAAGCCCGTCGCCTTGAGTCCCTTGTCCACCATGTCGCCGATGCCGGTGATCGACCGCTCCCGCACCGGGCGCGTGATCATGCCCGCCTGGCAGAAACGGCAGCCCCTGGTGCAGCCGCGGAAGATCTCCACCGACATGCGCTCGTGCACCGTCTCCGCCAGCGGCACCAGCGGCTGCTTCGGGTACGGCCACTCGTCCAGGTCCATGACCGTGTGCTTGGACACCCGCCACGGCACGCCCGAACGGTTCGGCACGACACGCGCGATCCGGCCGTCGGCCAGGTACTCGACGTCGTAGAAGCGCGGTACGTACACACTGCCCGTCCGCGCGAGGCGCAGCAGCACCTCGTCCCGCCCGCCGGGGCGGCCCTCCGCCTTCCAGTCCCGGATGATGTCGGTGATCTCCAGGACCGCCTGCTCGCCGTCGCCGACGACCGCGCAGTCGATGAAGTCCGCGATCGGCTCCGGGTTGAACGCGGCGTGGCCGCCGGCCAGCACGATGGGGTGGTCGACCGTACGGTCCTTGGACTCCATCGGGATGCCCGCGAGGTCCAGCGCCGTGAGCATGTTGGTGTAGCCGAGCTCCGTGGAGAAGGACAGCCCGAACACGTCGAACGCCCCGACCGGGCGGTGCGCGTCCACCGTGAACTGCGGGACCTCGTGCTCGCGCATCAGCTCCTCAAGGTCCGGCCAGACGCTGTACGTGCGCTCGGCCAGGACGTCCGGGCGCTCGTTGAGCACCTCGTAGAGGATCATGACGCCCTGGTTGGGCAGCCCCACCTCGTACGCGTCGGGATACATGAGCGCCCAGCGGACCGCGCAGGCGTCCCAGTCCTTGACGGTGGAGTTCAGCTCACCGCCGACGTACTGAATGGGCTTCTGCACATGCGGGAGCAGAGCTTCGAGCTGTGGGAAGACCGAATCGACAGACATCGAGAACTTTCCTGAGCTGACTACTGGTGGGCGACTCTCTAGCCTAACGCGCCTGAAGCGGCCCGCCCCACGCCGTTCGGTCGATCCCGGGACGCCCGGATTCGTCCGTTCACCGCGCGAAGCCCGCCCTCGGCTCATTCGCGCCCGACGCCATCGCCGCTGCCTCCTCCTCCGTGAGCCAACGGCGCACCCGCGGCGCGGCCGGCGGCTCCTCGCCCTTGAGGGCCGCGATCCGGTCCGGCATCAGCCGCGTCCCGTTGCGCATCAGCCCCTCCTCGCAGTCCGCCGCCGCCCGCTCCTGGCGCCCGTACAGCACCCCGTACGTGAACGCGCTCTCCCCCGCCTCCTGCGCGTGCGCCGCCAGTTCCCGCAGGGCCTCGCGCGCCATGACGCTGTCCTGGTGCTCGCCCAGCAGGCTCTGGAGCGCCTTGGCGTGCGCGGTGACGCGCTCGGCCGGTTCGCCGAGCGCGGGCGCGGCCAGCTCCGCCGCGTACCGCGTGCGCTTCGCCGACTTGCGGGCCTCGTGCATGGCGATGTCGCGCCGGGGGCCCGGCTCCTCCTCCAGCGCCGCGGAGATCTGTCCGCCGAGGCGCTCGTAGTCCCGCAGTACGGCCGCCGCCAGCGCGTCCTCGGGGCGCTTCGGGCGCAGCGGCGGATCGGCGACGAGCGCGTCGAGGGTGTCCAGGAGCGTCAGATAGCGCTCGCCGTCGAGCACGGCGAGCAGCCG
Organism: Streptomyces sp. NPDC057654; assembly: GCF_042800135.1. Taxonomy (NCBI): domain Bacteria; kingdom Bacillati; phylum Actinomycetota; class Actinomycetes; order Kitasatosporales; family Streptomycetaceae; genus Streptomyces; species Streptomyces sp. NPDC057654. The sequence continues at coordinate 5,325 of NZ_JBHVHQ010000038.1, forward strand.
GCGCCGCGAACCGTGGCGGCGGGCGCGGGACCAGGTGCGCAGCCGGGCGCGGACCGGGCCCGTGCACAGTTCGCCCGGCAGCCTGCCGAGGGCGGCCGTCAGCCGTTCGGTGAGCACCTCGCGGTCGCGGTCGATGCCGAGTTCGCCCGCGAGCCAGCGCAGTTCGGCGCCGACGGGGTCGGTGGCCGCGCGGTCGAGGACCTTCCCGTACGAGCGCAGCGCGCTGCGGGTGCGCCGGGTCGCCACCCGCATCTGGTGGACGGAGTCGGGCTGGTCGCGGCGTACGGCCGGGTCCATCTGGACGATGGCGTCCGCCTGCCGCCGTACGTACGCCAGCACGTGGTCGACGGCGGTACGCGCGACCGGGGGCGGAGGCGGGTCCGGCGGCTTCTCCTGGAGGGGCGACGGCAAAGGGCCCGTCTCGCCGTCCTTCGCCCCCTCCGGTTCCGTCTCCCGCAGCCCCCGCGCCAGCTTCGAATCGTCCGCCGCGGGCCGCAGCCCGGCCTTGGTGAGCTTCTTCTCCACGGCGTCGAGGAGTGCCTCGTCGCCCCGCTCGGCCAGCTCCACCTCGATCTCGGACCACCGCGCGGTCCGCTCCCCGCTCCCGGCGTCGAGCCGACGCGCCATGACGGAGTCGACGGCGACCTCCGCGAGGCGCCGGCCCTCGCCGTCCAGCAGCCGGTGGACGCCGCGGCGCGTGCGCAGCCGCAGGAGCGGTACGAGCGCGGCGGTGCGTACCCGCGAGCGTACGAGCGCGGCGAGCGCGCCCGGCACGGCGTCGGCGAGCGGGGCGCGGACCTCGTCGCGTACGCCCGGGGAGACGGGAAGTTTGAGGTGCCAGCCCGCGTCGTCGCCGCCGGTGCGCCGCCGCAGGGTGATGCCGGCGGCGGCCAGGCGGCGGTCCGCGGTGTCGTAGTAGACGGCGTCGAGTTCGACGACGCCGTCGTCCGCCACGGTCTTGACCCGGCTCACCCCGGTCAGCGAGGGCAGCCGGGCCGTACCGGCCGCTTCGTACTTCCGCTCGTACTCGCGCACGGTGTCCGCCATGGCCCGGAATGTAGTCGCGGGCCGGGCGTCTGGGCAGTACCCGCGCGGGGCACGGCCGAGTCAGGCCGAGAGCGGTCGTTGCACCTTGATCGACTGGAGTAGCCCTATGGCGATCCAGGCGGCGAACATCGACGATCCGCCGTAGGAGACGAAGGGCAGCGGCAGCCCGGTGACGGGCATGATGCCGAGCGTCATGCCGATGTTCTCGAAGGCCTGGAAGGCGAACCAGGCGATGATCCCGGCGGCGACGACGGTGCCGTACAGCTCGGTGGTCTCGCGGGCGATGCGGCAGGCGCGCCACAGGACGACGCCGAGCAGCACGATGATCAGGCCCGCTCCTATGAAGCCGAGTTCCTCGCCCGCGACGGAGTAGATGAAGTCGGTCTGCTGCTCGGGGACGAACTGGCCGGTGGTCTGGGAGCCGTGGAAGAGGCCGGAGCCGGTGAGGCGGCCGGAGCCGATGGCGATCCGGGCCTGGTTGGTGTTGTAGCCGACGCCGGCCGGGTCGAGGGCGGGGTTGGCGAAGGCCGCGAAGCGGTTGATCTGGTACTCGTCGAGGACACCGAGCTGCCAGATCAGGACGCAGCCCCCGATCCCCGCGCCGATCAGTCCGACGATCCAGCGGTTGGAGGCGCCGGAGGCGAGCAGCGCGGCGAGGACGATCACGACGAGCACCATGACCGAGCCGAGATCCGGCATCAGCAGGATGATCAGGATCGGCAGCGCGGCGAGGCCGAGGGCCTGGAGGACGGTGCGGTGGTCGGGGTAGGGGCGGTCGCCCGCGTCGACCTTGGCGGCCAGCAGCATGGCCATGCCGAGGGTGATGGTGATCTTGATGAACTCGGAGGGCTGGACGGAGAAGCCCGCGGGGAGCTGGATCCAGGAGCGCGCGCCGTTGATGGTGGCGCCCAGCGGGGTGAGGACGGCGGCGGTGAGGAGCACCGAGACGCCGTACAGGATGGGGACGGCGCCGCGCAGGGTGCGGTGGCCGAGCCAGATGGTGCCGACGGCGAGGGCGATCCCTATGCCGATGTTGAGGGCGTTGCGGAGCAGGAAGTAGTACGGGTCGCCGTGGTTGAGCTCGGTGCGGCCGCGGGTGGCGGAGTAGACGAGCAGGGTGCTCATCGCGGACAGCGCGAAGGCGGCCAGCAGCATGAACCAGTCGAGACGGCGCACGATGGAGTCGCGGGCGAGGAGCTTGCGCCAGGCGGAGCGCTCGGGCGCGTAGCGGCTGATGGAGAAGCCGTGGGTGGTGGTCACCGCTGCCGCCTCCCGATGGCCTGGGCCTCGATGGAGCCGTCGCTCTCGATCTTGGGAAGCTTGGCCTCGGGGCGCGGCAGGAGCGCCTTCTTCCCGTCGATGTGGCCCTTGTCGTCGACTCCGTAGAGCGCGTCGTAGATCTTGCGCACGGCGGGCCCGGAGGCGCCGGAGCCGGTGCCGCCCTGGGAGATGGTCATGACGACCGTGTAGTCCTTGGTGTACGTCGTGAACCAGGAGGTGGTCTGCTTGCCGTAGACCTCCGCGGTACCGGTCTTGGCGTGCATCGGGATCTGCTTCTGCGGCCAGCCCTGGAACCGCCAGGCGGCGCTGCCGCGGGTGGCGACGCCCGCGAGCGCGGAGTCGAGCTGGTCGCGGGTGTCGCCCTTGAAGGGCAGCTTGCCGTGGGACTTGGGGGCGATCTCGTCGACGTGCTTGCCGTCGGGGCTGACGACGGCCTTGCCGACGGTGGGGTTGTAGAGGGTGCCGCCGTTGCTGATGGCCGAGTAGATGGTGGCCATCTGGATGGGGGTGACGAGGGTGTCGCCCTGGCCGATGGAGTAGTTGACGGAGTCGCCGGCGCGCATGCGCATGCCGGATTCGCAGTTCTCCTTGGCGATCTTCCCGGCGTAGCTGTCGTCGTCCTTGCCCTGCCGGCACCAGGAGTCCTTGTTGGCCTCCCAGTACTTCTTCTTCCACTGGCGGTCCGGGACCCGGCCGCTGACCTCGTTGGGGAGGTCGACGCCGGTCTCGTTGCCGAGGCCGAACTGGTGGGCGGTCTTGTAGAACCAGTCGTTGGGGTGCTTGGGGTTGTTGCCGCCGTCCTTCTGCCACTGGCGGTAGGCCAGGTCGTAGAAGACGGTGTCGCAGGAGACCTCCAGGGCGCGGCCGAGGTTGATCGGTCCGTACCCCTTGGACTCGAAGTTCTTGAAGACCTGGTTGCCGATGCTGTACGAGCTGGAGCAGTTGTACTTGCCGTCGAAGTCGTATCCGGCGTTGACGGCGGCGGTCGCGGAGATGGCCTTGAAGACCGATCCGGGGGCGGACTGGCCCTGGATGGCGCGGTTGAGCAGCGGGTAGTTGGAGTCCTTGCCGGTGAGCTGCTTGTAGTCCTTGCCGGAGATGCCGCCGACCCAGGCGTTGGGGTCGTAGGTGGGGTTGGAGGCCATGGCGACGACGCGGCCGGTCTTGGCCTCCATCACGACGACGGAGCCCGCGTCGGCCTTGTAGTTGCGGCCGGTGTTCTTGTCGAACTCCTTGCGGGCGTCCTTCATCGCCTGGTCGAGCTCTTTCTCCGCTATGGCCTGGACCCGCGCGTCGATGCTGGTGACGAGGTTGGAGCCGGGCTGCGGCTTGTCGCTCTTGGCCTTGCCGATGACGCGGCCGAGGTTGTCGACCTCGTAGCGGGTGACGCCCGCGGTGCCGCGCAGCACGGCGTCGTACTGCCGCTCCAGCCCGGAGCGGCCGATCTGGTCGGAGCGCAGCAGCGGGGAGCGGGTGTTCTTGGCCTTGGTGATCTCGTCGTCGGTGACGGGCGAGAGGTAGCCGAGCACCTGGGCGGTGTTGGACTTGCCGGGGCCCGCGTAGCGGCGTACGGGCGTGGGCTCGGCGGTGATGCCGGGGAATTCCTCGGCGCGCTCGCGGATCTGGAGGGCCTGCTGGGTGGTGGCCTCGTCGGTGATGGGGATGGGCTGGTAGGGGGAGCCGTTCCAGCAGGGGCGGGGCGTCTTGGCGTCGCAGAGCCGGACCTTGGCGGCGACGTCGTCGGCCTTGAGGCCGAGGACGTCGGCGAGGCGGCCGAGTACGGCCTTGCCGCGGTCCTTCATCCGCATCAGCTGGGTGCGGTCGGCGGTGACGACGAGCCGGGTCTCGTTGTCGGCGAGGGGCACGCCGCGGGCGTCCAGTATCGAGCCGCGGGTGGCGGGGTCGACGACCTGCTGGATGTGGTTGTTGGCGGCTTCGGCGGTGTATTCGTCGCCGTTGCGGATCTGGAGGTACCAGAGGCGGCCGCCGAGGGTCAGCAGGAGGGAGAAGACCAGGATCTGGATGATGATGAGCCGGATGTTGACGCGGGACGTGCGGCCGGTCTCCGGGATGTTGGTCACGCTGCCCCCTCCTGTGGCTGGTCCTGGTCCTGGTCGTGATCCGGGCGGGCGCGCGGCCCGGCGGGCGGCCTCACAGGCGCTTGACCCCCTTGAGCCGGCCCGCCTTGCCCTTCGTCGGCTTGGTGAGCAGCCCGCCGCGCTGGCCGCCGATGCCCGCGCTCTTGCCGAGCTTGCCGCCGCGGCCCGTGCCGTACGAGGTCAGCCAGGTGCTCTCGCTGCCCGCCGAGCCCGATCCGCTCTCGCCGGCGAGCGGGTCGTACTCGGTGCGGCGGGCCAGGGCCATGATCACCGGCACGGTGAAGGGGGCCAGCAGCACGTCGTAGAGGGCGGCGGTGAGCAGGAGGCGGGTGACGCCGACGTGGCGGGAGGCGGAGTCGCCGACGAGGGAGCCGACGCCCGCGTACAGCAGGGTGGAGCCGATGGCGGCGGCGAGGACGACGACGAGCGGTCCGGCGGCGGAGCGGAGCCGGCCGTTGTCGGGCTTGACGAGTCCGGCGAGGTAGCCGATCAGGCAGAGCACGAGGGCGTAGCGGCCGGCGGCGTGGTCGGCGGGCGGCGCGAGGTCGGCGAGCAGTCCGGCGCCGAAGCCGATGAGGCAGCCGGCGACGTGTCCGTAGACGAGGGCGAGGCTGACGACGACGAGCAGCAGCAGGTCGGGGACGGCGCCGGGCAGGTGGAGCCGGGCGAGGACGCAGACCTGGACCACGAGGGCGACGACGACCAGGAGCGTGGCGAGCAGGGTCCGGTTGAGGCGCATCGGTCAGCTCCTGGGGGTGGCGCCCGTGGTGGGTTTGGCGGTGACCGTCACCGTCGGCGTGGGCTTGGGGGTGGACTTCTGCGGCAGCACGGTGTCCCGCGGGTCCTGGCGCGGCGGCTGGACGACGATGCCGACGACGTCGAGCTTGGTGAAGCCGACGAAGGGCCGTACCTGGAGGGTGCGGGTCAGGTCGCCGTGGGAGGGGTCGACGCGGACGACCTCGCCGACCGGGACGCCGGGGACGAAGGGCTTGTCCTTGCTGGAGCCGAAGGTGACGAGGCGGTCGCCCTTCTTCACGGCGGCCTTGCCGTTGAGGAGTTCGACCTTGAGGGCGCCCTCGCCCTGGCCGCCCGCGAAGCCGATCTCGCCGGTCTTCTCCATCCGGGTGCCGACGGTGAACTTGGGGTCGCCGGCGAGCAGCACGGTGGCGGTGGTGGCGGAGACGGTGGTGACGCGGCCGACGAGGCCGTCGCCGTTTATGACGGTCATGTCGCGCCTCAGGCCGTCGTTCGCGCCCGCGTCGATGGTGACGGTCCAGGAGAAGCCCTGGGCCGCTCCTATGGCGATGACCTGGGCGCCCTTGATGCCGTACTGGCCGGCTCCGGCGGTCTTGAGGAGCTTGTCGAGCTCGCGGACCCGGCCGCGGTTGCGGTCGTCGCTGCCGAGCTTCTGCCGCAGGGCGGTGTTCTCGCGCTCCAGTTCGCTGATCCGGCTGTGCCGGCCGCCGGAGTCGCGGACGGCGGCGACGGCGTTGCCGACGGGGTCGACGGCGGCGGCGACGCCCCGTTCGACCGGGCCGAAGGCGGACGCGGCGACGCGGCGGGCGCCGTCGAGCGGGGACTGCTCGCCGCCGCGGATGTCCATCGTGATCAGTGCGAACGCGACGGCGACCAGCAGCACCAGTAGCAGCCGGCTCTCTCGTGTGTCCCTCACGTGCGGCGGCGTGCCCTTCTCGTCGGGCCGGTCGGCTGCGGGCCCGGACCGGTCATCGGGAGCGTTAGGACCTGTCCTGGGGATCAGGGTCGATCAGGGGGCGCGAAGGCCCTCGTGCCTGTACATCAACGACCTGTATATCAACGATCCGGCGCGCGGACGGTCGTCGTCCATGCCGGTGCGCCCCTTCCGGCCGGGGGTCCCGGCGGGAAGGCGGCGCACGGCGGTCATCGGCGGGGCTGGGCGTCCAGCACCTGCTGGAGCGCCTCGAACTCCTCGACGCACTTGCCGGAGCCGAGGGCGACGGAGTCCAGCGGGTCCTCGGCGATGTGGATCGGCATGCCGGTCTCGCGGCGCAGCCGCTCGTCGAGGCCGCGGAGCAGGGCGCCGCCTCCGGTGAGCACGATGCCGCGGTCCATGACGTCGCCGGAGAGCTCCGGCGGGCACTTGTCGAGGGTGGTCTTGACCGCGTCGACGATGGAGTTGACGGGCTCCTCGATGGCCTTGCGGACCTCGGCGGCGGAGATCACCACGGTCTTGGGGAGGCCGGAGACGAGGTCGCGGCCGCGGATCTCGGTGTGCTCGTCCTTGTCGAGGTCGTACGCCGAGCCGATGGTGATCTTGATGCTCTCGGCGGTGCGCTCGCCGAGGAGGAGGCTGTACTCCTTCTTGATGTGCTGGATGATCGCGTTGTCCAGCTCGTCGCCGGCGACGCGGATGGACTGCGCCGTGACGATTCCGCCGAGCGAGATGACGGCGACCTCGGTGGTGCCGCCGCCGATGTCGACGACCATGTTGCCGGTGGCCTCGTGGACCGGCAGGCCGGAGCCGATCGCGGCGGCCATCGGCTCCTCGATGATGTGCACCTGGCGGGCGCCGGCCTGGGTGGACGCCTCGATGACGGCGCGGCGCTCGACGCCGGTGATGCCGGAGGGCACGCAGACCACGACGCGCGGGCGGGCCATCCACCGGCGCTTGTGGATCTTGAGGATGAAGTAGCGGAGCATCCGCTCGGTGATCTCGAAGTCCGCGATCACGCCGTCCTTGAGGGGGCGCACGGCCACGATGTTGCCGGGGGTCCGGCCGATCATCTTCTTGGCCTCGGCGCCGACCGCCAGAATGCCGCCGGTGTTGGTGTTGATGGCGACGACCGACGGCTCGTTGAGGACGATGCCGCGGCCTCTGACGTACACCAGCGTGTTGGCGGTCCCGAGGTCGACAGCCATGTCACGGCCGATGAACGACATGTTGTTCCCCATGAGGATACGTCTGGCCTTCCCAGCTGGAGCGATGCTTACTTGAGGGCGGCAGGTTGCGGTGCGCCACGGGGCGCGGGAGCTTCCATCGTAGTCTCGCCCGCTCGAACGCGGTGCGAGGGTTCCTCCGCCATTGTCAGCGGAATATGAGCCTGCCCCAGTAATGGGGACGCCGTGTCGGGGTGACGGGTTCCCCCGTTCGCCGCGGAAAGGACCGCCGGGCGACCGAAGCGTATCGGTCGCCCCTGGTCAGCAAGGTAAGCAGATGACTTCGCGTCAGACGGCGGCCGGGAAGAAAATCTTGATTTCGCGCTCCGCGGACTCCTCGGAGTCCGAGGCGTGGATGAGGTTCTCCCGGGTGATGGTCCCGAAGTCGCCACGGATGGAGCCGCCCTGAGCCTTGATCGGGTCCGTGGGACCGGCCAGCGTCCGCACCCCTTCGATGACCCGCTCGCCCTCGACGATCAGCGCCGCCACCGGGCCGGAGGACATGAAGGCCAGCAGCGGCTCGTAGAACTCCCGGCCCACGTGCTCGGCGTAGTGCTGCTCAAGGATCGCCCGGTCCAGGGTCCGCAGCTCCAGCGCGCTGATGCTCCAGCCCGCCTTGCGCTCGATACGGCCGATGATCTCGCCGACGAGTCCGCGCGCGACCGCGTCGGGCTTGAGGAGGACGAGGGTGCGCTGGCTCACGGGGTGGGCTCCTTCGGTGCGTACGGCAAGAGTGTTGCGGCAAAAATGTCGCGGCAAGAGTGTTACGGCAAGAGAGTGATCCGAGGCTACAGGGGCGACGGGCCGGGCCGTCACGCAGCGTCAGCCGAGGCCGTCACGCGGCGTCGGCCGAGGCCGCGAACCGGGCCTTCGCCTCGTCCACCTTCCGGCCGAAGTGCACCGACGCCCACCACAGCCCGCCGAAGACCACGCCCAGGATGAACATCATCGGCACCACGAAACCGCTCGCGACCAGCCCGATCTGGAGCAGCCAGCCGAGCTGCACGCCGCCGGGCCGGCTCAGCATCCCGCACAGCAGCACGCTGAGCACCATCGCGGTGCCGCTGACCGCCCAGACCGTGCCCGTCGACAGGTCGCTCGTCTGCATGGCGACCAGCCCGGCGAAGCCGATGACGAAGAATTCACCGATCAGAGTGGACGCACACAACGTACGCATATCAGTCAGCCCCTCCCCAGCAGCATGCGCGCCTCGCCGACCGTGATCACGGACCCGGTCACCAGCACCCCGGCGCCCGAGAACTCGCCCTCCTCCTCGGCCAGCGTGATCGCCGCCTCCAGCGCGTCGTCCAGCCGCGGCTCGACCTGCACCCGCTCCGAGCCGAACACCTCGACCGCGACGGCCGCCAGCTCGTCCGCGTCCAGCGCGCGGTGGCTGGAGTTCCGGGTCACCACGACCTCGGTGAAAATCGGCTCAAAAGCTTCCAGCAGGCCCCGTACGTCCTTGCCCTCGCTCGCGCCGACGACCCCGATCAGCCGGCTGAAGCCGAACGCCTCGGTGACCGCCTCGGCCGCCGCCCGCGCGCCGCCCGGGTTGTGGGCCGCGTCCAGCACCACGGACGGGCTGCTGCGCACGACCTCCAGCCGGCCCGGCGAGACGACCGCGGCGAAGGCCGCGCGGACCACGTCGATGTCGAGCGTGCGGGCGTGCTCCGAGCCGATGCCGAAGAACGCCTCCACGGCCGCCAGCGCCACCGCCGCGTTGTGCGCCTGGTGCGCCCCGTACAGCGGCAGGAAGATCTCCGGGTACTCGCCGCCGAGCCCGCGCAGCGTCAGCAGCTGCCCGCCGACCGCGACCTCGCGGGAGACCACGCCGAACTCCATGCCCTCGCGGGCCACCGTGGCGTCCACCTCGACGGCCCGCTTGAGCAGCACCTGCGCGGCGTCCACGGGCTGCTGCGCGAGGACGACCGTGGCGTCCTTCTTGACGATCCCGGCCTTCTCCGAGGCGATCTCGCCGGGGGTGGAGCCGAGCCGGTCGGTGTGGTCGAGGGAGATGGGGGTGACCACGGCCACCGACCCGTCGATGACGTTGGTCGCATCCCAGGTGCCGCCCATGCCGACCTCGACGACGGCGACGTCGACGGGGGCGTCCGCGAAGGCCGCGTACGCCATGGCGGTGAGCACCTCGAAGAAGGAGAGCCGGAAGCCCTGCCGCTCGTCGGTCATCTGGATGTACGGCTCGATGTCGCGGAACGTCTCGACGAACCGCTCGGGCGCGATCGGCGCGCCGTCCAGGCTGATCCGCTCGGTGACCGACTGGACGTGCGGGCTCGTGTAGCGGCCCGTACGGAGGTCGAAGCCGCCGAGCAGCGCCTCGATCATGCGGGCGGTGCTGGTCTTGCCGTTGGTGCCGGTGATGTGGATCGAGGGGTAGGCGCGCTGCGGCTGCCCCAGGATGTCCATCAGCGCCTCGATGCGCACCAGCGAGGGGTCGAGCTTGGTCTCGCCCCAGCGCCCCGCGAGCTCCGTCTCGACCTCGCGCAGCGCCCGCTCCACCTCGGGGCCGGCCGGGCGGGCGGGCACGCCGTCGCCCTGCGGCGGACCCGACTGGGTGCGCAGGGTCCGGCTGCCCGCCTCGATCACCGCCAGGTCGGGGTCGCGGCCGGTCTCGGCCGCGGCGATCTCGTCGAACTCATCGACCGCTCCGGCCGCGCCGTTGTCGTCGGCGTCGTCGAACCGGTCGGGGCCGTCGCTCTGGGCGTCGTCGTTTCGGGGGCGCTCACTCACGCCGCCCAGTCTACGGAGAACGCGGTGGTGCTGTCGGTCAGTGCAGGGCGGCCCGCATCATGGCCTTCGCCACGGGGGCGGCCTGGCCGTTGCCGGAGACCTCGGCCCGCTCGGCGTCGCTGGACTGGACCATGACGGCGACCGCGACCTGCTTGCCGTGGCTGTCCTGCGCGTACGAGACGAACCAGGCGTACGGCTTGCCGCTGTTGTCCACGCCGTGCTGCGCGGTGCCGGTCTTGCCGCCGACGGTCAGCCCGTCGATCTTCGCGTTGCCGCCGGTGCCCTTCTCGACGACCGTCCGCATCGCGGACTGGAGCTGGCGGGCGGTGTCCGCGGACATCACCCGGCCGTCCTTGTACGTACGGGGCTTCGTGACGTCCAGCGCGCCGGAGCTGCCGTCGGTGGTGCGGTCCACGACGTAGGGGGACATCAGCTTGCCGTCGTTGGCGATGGCGGAGGTGACCATGGCCATCTCCAGCGGGGTGGCGGTGACGTCGAACTGGCCGAAGCCGGAGAGCCCGGTCTGGGCCGCGTTCATCCCCGAGGGGAAGACACTCTTGTAGGCCCGCGTCGGGGTGTCGACCTTGTCGTCGTTGAAGCCGAACTTCTCCGCCTGCTCGCTGAGCTTGTGCTCGCCGAGGTGGACCGCGATGTTCGCGAAGACGGTGTTGCACGAGTACTGGAGGGCCTCGCGGAGAGTGGCGTTCTCGCAGGGGTCCGCGGCGCTCTCGTTGTGCACATAGGTGTGGGTGCCCGGCAGCAGATAGGGGTCGGGCGTCTTGGTCTTCTCGTCGATGGAGGAGTAGAGGCCGTTCTCCAGCGCCGCCGCGGCCACCACCAGCTTGAAGGTCGAACCGGGCGCGAGCGGCTGGCGCAGCGCGCGGTTGACCATCGGCTGCGCGGGGTCCTTCTGGAGCTTCTCCCACGCCTTCTGGTCGGCCGCGGACATGCCCGCGAAGCTCCCCGGGTCGTACGAGGGGGTGCTGGCCATGCCCAGGATCTTCCCGGTCGCGGGGTCGAGGGCGACGGCCGCGCCGGTCTTGCCGCCCAGCGCCTTGTACGCGGCCTTCTGCACGGCCGGGTCGATGGTGGTGATCACGTCACCGGGCTTCGGGGACTCCCGCAGCAGCGCCTGGCCGGGGTTCTTCAGCCGGGGGTCCGAGCCGTCGAGCACGGACTGGTCGAGGCGTTCCAGCTGGGTGGATCCGTATATCTGGGAGGAGTAGCCGGTCACCGGGGCGTAGAGCGGGCCGTCCCGGTAGGTGCGCTTGTACTTGAGGTCTCCGTCGGTGGCGGCCGATCCGGTGACCGGGTCGCCGCCGACGACGATGTCGCCGAGCGGATGCGCGTACTTCGCGATGGACAGCCGCTCGTTATGCGGATTCTCGTCGAGGCTGCCCGCCTTGGCCGCCTGGACCCAGGTGACCCACACCAGCAGACAGAAGACGAGGAACAGGGAGAACACGGCGGTCCGCCGCACTGGCTTGTTCATCGGATGGCGCAACTCCTTCACGTACGGACACCCTGAAAACTCCCTTTCCGGGATCATTGGTTCCTCACGCCCATGAGAGACGGGTGAGAAACAGAGGCGGGTGAGGAACATGGCGCCAGCGGACCGGGACCGGCTCCAGGCGGTCATGGAGGCCCTGCCGGAAGCGGCGGTCTTCCAGGGGCTCGGCAGCGCGGTCGTCGCCGTCAACCAGCGGTTCGTCGACATATTCGGGCTGGCCGGGATCGACACCTCCGCCGGCGCCCCGCTGGAGCCCATCGTCGAGTCCGTGCTCGCCCTGTACGCCGACCCGCCGAACTGGACGGTGGGCGCCGCCATCGCCACCGGCGCGTTCCGCGTGCCACGCTCCGCCGAGATCCCGCTCACCGACGGCCGGACCATCCTGCGCACGGTCGAGCCGCTGCGGCTGCGCGGCCAGCTCCTCGGGTCGCTGTGGACGGCGCGGGACATCACCGAGCACAAGCGCGCCGAGCGCGACCTGGAGCGGGACAACCGGGCGCTGACCGAGCTGGTCCGGCGGCGCAACCGGTTCATGGCGTCCGCCTCGCACGAGCTGCGCACTCCGCTGGCGTCCATCCTCAGCTTCTGCGAGCTGCTGACCGACCCGGCCGCCGGGCGGCTCAGCGCGGACCAGCGGATGTTCCTGGACGCGATCCACCGCAACGCCGAGCGCATACGGGGCGTGATCAGCGATCTGCTGGCGGCCACCACGACGCGCTCGGCCCAGATGGAGCTGGAGTTCGCGGAGGTGCGCGTGGCGCGGATGCTGGAGAACGCCGTGCACGACCGCATGGCCGCGGCGGCGGAGGCGGGCGTCTTCCTCAGCCTGGACTGCGCGGCCGGGCCGCCGGTGCGCGGGGACGAGCACCGGCTCCAGCAGGTGATGGGAAACCTCCTGGAGAACGCCCTGAAGTTCACGCCGCGGGGCGGGAACGTCGCGGTGACGGCTGCGCCCCGGGGCGGGCACTGGGAGATCGAGGTCGCCGACACCGGCATCGGCGTCCCCGAGGGGTTCCGGGACGAGATCTTCCAGGGGTTCGTACGGGCCCCCAACGCCCGCAGCGGCCGCTACCCGGGCACGGGACTCGGCCTCGCGGTGAGCCGCGACACCGTCCAGCTGCACGGCGGGACCATCGGCGTCGCCGACGCGGAGGGCGGCGGCGCGGTCTTCCGGGTCCGGCTGCCGCTGCCCGCGCCCGACGCGCGGGACCCGTCATGACGCGCGTACTCGTCGTCGAGGACGACCCCGATCTCGCGCTCGCGCTGCGGGTGCTGCTCACCCGCTCCGGGTACGAGGTGGTGCACGCCGGCGACGGGCGGGAGGGGCTGCGGCGGCTCTTCGCGGACCGGCCCTCGCTCATGGTGCTCGACATCAATCTGCCGCGGCTCGACGGCTGGGAGGTGCTGGAGCGCACCCGCGACATGGCGGACCTGCCCGTCCTGCTGCTGACGGCGCGCGGCGCGGAGTCGGACCGGGTGCGGGGGCTGCGGGCCGGGGCGGACGACTATCTGCCCAAGCCGTTCGGGAACGAGGAGTTCCTCGCGCGCGTCGAGGCGCTGCTGCGGCGGGCCGGCCCCGCCCAGTGGGCGACGGCCGAGGCCGCCCAGGGGCTGCAACTGGTGCCCGAGCGGCGATCGGCGATCTGGCAGGGGCACGAGGTGCGGCTGAGCGGCATCGAGTACCGGCTGCTCCAGGTGCTGGTGCGCAACCGGGGCCGGGTGGTGACCACCGAGCAGCTGCTGGCGCGGGTGTGGGACGACCCAGAGGGGGTGGGCCCGGAGCGGGTGAAGTTCGCGGTGCTGCGGGTGCGCCGCAAGCTGCGGCAGGCCGCCGGGGGCGAGAGCGCCGACCCGCTGGAGTCCGTACGGGGCATGGGCTACCGCTACCGCGCGCCCGAGGCGGGCCCCGCCGCCCTCGGTGAGGGGGACCCTGGCCCCTGATCCGAAGGCCCCTGATCCGAACGGGCCAAAGGTCCCTCATTTTCGCTTTTCGGACAACAGCAACCAAAGGACAACGGAACGCCACCCGGACGGGCAACCGACGGCCCGCACACTCACGTGCTGTAGCCGCCTGCCAGCTCCTGGAGTCCCTGTGTCCGTCCCCGCGCCCCTCTCCATATCCGCCGTCCTCCCGCCGCGCTCCGTCGCCGTCGTCCTCGGCACCCGCCCCGAGCTCGTGAAGCTCACCGACCTCGTCCGCCTCCTCGGCCCCGCCGCGCACCTCATCCACACGGGCCAGCACTACGACGAGGAGCTCTCCGGCCGCTTCCTCACCGAGCTGGGCCTGCCCGAGCCGACCTTCCTCACCGGCATCGGCGGACGCTCCCGCGCGGTCCAGGTCTCCGCCGCGCTCGCCCAGCTCGACGAGGTCTTCACCGAGCAGCCCCCGCTCGCCGTCGTCGTCCAGGGCGACACCAACGCCGCCCTCTCCGGGGCGCTGGCCGCCAACGCCCGCGGCATCCCGCTCCTGCACGTCGAGGCCGGGCTGCGCAGCCACGACCGGAACATGCCCGAGGAGCACAACCGCGTCGTCATCGACCGCCTCGCCGACGTGCTGTGCGCGGCCACCGCCGAGAACCGCCGCAACCTCCTCGCCGAAGGCGTCGCCGACCACCGGATAGCCGTCACCGGCAACACCGTCGTCGAGGCCGTACGAAGGCAGCTCCCCACCGACGCCGACCGCGCCGACCTGCTCGTACGCCACGGCCTGACCGCCGACGGCTACGTCCTCGCGACCGTCCACCGGCCCGAGAACACCGACTCCCCCGCCGCCCTGCGCGCCCTCCTCACCGAGCTGGCCGCCCTCGCCGAGCGGACCCCCGTCGTGCTGCCGCTGCACCCCCGCACCCGCGCCCGTATCGAGGCCGCCGGGCTGGAGGACCTCCTCGCGTCTCTGACCGTGTGCCGCCCGCTCGGCTACGGCGAGTTCCTGGCCCTCGCCCGGCACGCCGCGCTGCTCGTCTCCGACTCCGGCGGCATCCAGGAGGAGTGCACCGTCCTCGGCCGCCCGCTGATCGTGGTGCGCCGCTCCACCGAGCGCCCCGAGGCCATGGCCGACTTCGCCGACCTCGTCGAGCCCGGCCCGCGCCTCGGCGTCCTCGCCCGCCGCCGCCTCGCCGAGGGCCCGTACGGGCTGCGCCGGCTGGCCGCGCTCCCCAGCCCGTTCGGCGACGGCCGCGCCTCCGAGCGGATCACCGCGCTGCTCGCCGAGATCGCCGAACCCCCCGAGAACGCGACCTCCGCGCCCGAGCCCGCCGCCGCCCCGCTCGCCGCCGCGGCCTGACCCCGGAGCCCCCGTGACGACCCACACCCTGCTGCTCTGCTTCCCCTTCCTCCTGCTGCTGTGCTTCCTCCTGTACTGGGCGGGCGCGCGCTACTCCTATCTGCGCCGGCCCGCCGCCGAGAGCGGTGACGCCACCGCCTTCGACTGGCACTTCTTCGTGCCCTGCCGGGACGAGGAGCCCGTCGTCGGCACCACCGTCGCCCGGCTCCGCGCCGACTTCCCGCGCGCGCACGTCTGGGTCATCGACGACGACAGCGACGACGCCACCGGCACGATCGTCGAAAAGCTCGCCGCCGAGGACACCCAGGTGCACCTCGTACGGCGCCGCCGCCCCGACGCCCGCAAGGGCAAGGGCGCGGCCCTCAACGCCGCGTACGACGAGCTGAACCGCTACCTCGGCGGCTCCGAGGCCGTGCCGCGCGACCGTGTCGTCGTGTGCGTCGTCGACGCCGACGGCCAGCTCGACCCCCACGCCCTCACCCGCGTCAGCGGCCCGTCCGCCCTCGGCGACCCCGACATCGGCGGCGTGCAGGTCAGCGTCCGGATGCGGAACGTCGAGGAGCGCACCCCCCTGCCCGGCCGCGGCCGGGCCCGCAACGCCGCCGCCCGGCTGCTCGTCCGCATGCAGGACATGGAGTTCTCCGTCTCCAACGCGGGCATGCAGCTGCTGCGCACCCGCACCGGCTCCGTCGGCCTCGGCGGCAACGGCCAGTTCACCCGGCTGACCGCCCTCGACCGGATCGCGCAGGCCGAGCGCCGCCCCTGGCAGCAGGGCGCGCTGCTGGAGGACTACGAACTGGGCCTGCACATGATCCTCGGCGGCTACCGCATCACGCACATCGCCGAGACCTGGGTCTCCCAGGAGGGCCTGCCGCTCGCCCGCCGCCACCTCACCCAGCGCACCCGCTGGGCCCAGGGCAACCTCCAGTGCGTGCGCTACGCGCCGCGCATCGTCTCCTCCCGGCACTACGGCGGCCGGGGCGTGCTGGAGACGCTCTACACCTTCTTCCAGCCCGTGGCGCACCTCGCGACGCTGGTGCTCACCGCCGTCATGCTCGCCTTCCTCGGGCTCGCCGCCGCCGACGACGGCGCCGGTACGGTCCTGGGCCGCGTCCTCGCGCTCTGGCCCCTGCTGATCGCGCTGACCGCGCTCTCCGTCCTGCCGTTCGTCCTGTGGGGCCCCGTCTACCGACGGGACCGCGCCCCCGGCCGCTCCCTGCTGGTCTCCCTGGTGTGGGGACTCGCGCTGTGGCTGTACGCGTACCATCTCTTCCCTGCGTCGGCGCGGGCCTTCGTCCGCATGCTGCGGGGCCGCAACGGCTGGGCGAAGACCCGCCGCAACGCGGAGCGGACTCTGACGGGCGGCCCGGTGGCCGTGGAGAGCTGAGCGCCCGCACCCCCGGCCGCACGGCCGGGGGCTCCTGCCCGCCGCGCAACCTTTGAGTCCGCTGTGGCATCTTCTACGGCGGGCTGTGCGCCGGGAGAAGCCCCCGGCGGGAAACGGGAGTTGAGCGTGCCGGCAATCAGTCAGCGGATGCACTTGATGCTGCTCACCGGGTGGGCCGCCCTGTGGTTCGCCGTGGTGGAGCCGAACGGCGGCTTCTCCTGGCACTCTCTGCGGGCCGGCGGCGAGCTGATCTACCAGGGAGCGGCCGGCGGCGGCGACGGCGGGCTGAACCTGTACGCGCACCACCCCGAGCTCCAGATGGGCCCGATCAGCTTCCTGGTGGCCGGACTGTTCAACCCGTTCTCCGAGCACACCGGGCAGTTCCTCGCCGCACTGGTCATGTCGGTGCTCGGCCTGGTCATCGTGGTGCTCGCCGGGCGCAGCGCCGCCACGTACTTCCTCGGCACCGGCACCAACCACCAGCGGCTGCGCCAGCGCGTCCTCATCGCGGGCCTCGCCTTCATCCCCATGTGGATCGAGGTCTCGGTCCGCTTCGGCCACCTCGACGACGTGCTCGCGCTGTTCTTCACCGCGCTGGCCGTACGGTCCATCACCCGCGGCAACGCGATGACCACCGGCATCTTCCTGGCCCTGGCCATGGACTCGAAACCGACCGCGCTGGCCTTCATGCCGCTGCTCCTGGCGCTCCCGAAGGGCCAGTGGCTGAAGGCGGGCATGTGGTGCGCGGGGCTGGTCGCCGTGGCCTGGCTGCCGTTCTTCGTCGTCGACCCGCACTCCTTCGCCGCCGCGAAGTTCGCCATCCCCAACCACCCGGCGTCCGCCCTGCGCTGGCTCGGCGTGGGCGACCCGGAAACCCCCGGCTGGGACCGCCCCGCACAGGCCGCGCTCGGACTCGTACTGGGCTGCATAGCCGTCTGGCGCGGCCGGTGGGCGGCGGTCGTGCTGCTCGGCGCCAACGCCCGTATCGTCCTGGACCCCAGCGTCTACACCTACTACACGGCGTCCGTGCTGCTGGGCACCCTGCTCTGGGACGTCGTCGGCCAGCGCCGCCTGGTCCCCTGGTGGAGCTGGCTGGCCCTGATCACCCTGTACGGCAGCGTCTTCGTCGTCCACGACGACTCGACCAAGGGCCTGATCCGGCTGGCCTTCGTGGCCGCCTCCACCGCGTACGTCCTGCTGTGGCCCGTACGCGAACGCCAACGCCAGCGCCCCGGTCGCCGCGGCCCCCACTTCCCCAGACGGGACGAGGGCCCCGCGGAGGCCGCGTGGAAGGCGGGCCTCACACCGGAGCATCCCCGGAGTGACGGGGCCGGATGAACGTCAGG
>NZ_JBHVHQ010000039.1:0-22789 GCF_042800135.1 Streptomyces sp. NPDC057654
CCATCACCATGGTCCGCGCCAAGCCGGTACAGGGGGAGCGTCGGTACGGCCGGCAGAGCGGGGTCGGTGACAAACATCTGCGTCTCCGTGGTGCGGCCACAGCTCCACCGGAGACCGCACCGGACCAGCGGTGCACAAGATCGCATGGGCGAGTTCGAACAGAACATCGCTCCGACAGTGCAAACAGGAGCGCAATCAACTCCGGAACACGCCCAGTTCACGAAGATCATCAACCGGACGCATGTGAAGGAAGAACATGCACCACAGCCTTTGCCTGATCGTGTCTTCTCTCACGGGTTGAGAGCCGATCAGGCAAAGGCTGTCCTGCTGTCATAAGAACCACGGAATCCGGCCCGCCCGCCCCGGCCGGTACGCACCACCCGGAGCGACCGCAGCACCTCCGCGCTGCTCAACTTTGAAGCCCCCATTTTTTTCGCGCTGCGCACTGCCGAGCCCTGCGCAAAACCCACTACGACATAGCCGAGGACCCCATGACCGCCATCCCCGCACTGATCGCTGACCTCCTCCTGACCGACGCCGCGTCAAAGAAGACGGCCCGTACAGTCACCGCGCCTGAACTGCCCGGCGTCGCCGAGCAACTGCCCCAACTGGAGTGGTGCCCCTTCTGCTCCTACGACGAGACCGGCGAGCCGGGTATGCCCCGCGACATCGTCAAATGCACCGTCGAACCTGCCCTGCCGCCCGAGAACTGGAGTCCGGACTGGGGCCAGGGCCCGCTGTACCAGGTCACCTGCCTCTCCTGCGGCCACACTCTCGCCAAGCTCTGCGAGCCGGCGGCCCCACGCTCAACTCACCGAAATGATCTGACCCGTATACCTCCCGACCCCATTACAGTGCCCGGTACTCCTCCTCACCGTGCTGGCCGTCGTCGCCTGCGTCCTCCGGATCACCCCTGAGAACAGCACCCGGACCCGGACGCCGGCGCCAGCCGCGCAGCGCCCGGGGGCCGACGGGCACACCCATCGTGCGCACTGCGGTCCATCAGCCGGACGAACCCTACGGCCACGAGAAGCACGGGCTCTGAAGACCACCGCCCCCTTTCAGCTGACCGCCCTCGACTCCACATCTGCCCCTCCTTGAAGGAGGGACCGTCAGGACCCTGACACGCGCCCGCCTCGAAGACCTCTGTCTCCACCGTATGGCTGCGACCGCTGAAGAGAAGGTACAGCTGACGGGCCATCTGGATTCGGGGGCCGTCGTCGGCATCGGTGCGGCAACGGAGAGGGCGAGCTCGCGACTCGCATGACCGATCAACTCGGTACTGCACGAAATCCACGTGTACGCCCCGGGGCCGCCTGCGGACAGGCGCCGGGCCTACGCTCAGGCCTGACGCACGCCATAGGCACTCTTGTTCCCAGCGGTCGGCCCATCTCCGCGACTTCGATGCGCCGGCGGAGATCTCGGACGACACATTAAAGCGTCGGCCTGACAGATAGGACCATCTGTTCAAGGCTCAGCCCCTGAGACCGACCAGACCTTGGGGAATCTGCCGGGCTGGCAGCTCCCGGACAACATCGAGGATGCCTTCGATACGCTGCTGCGCGGATACACCGCACCATTGAGTACCGCACGCGTCGGACACTCAACCGGGCAACGCCTCTCGACCTGGACCTCGATCCGGTCGACAGCATGAACAGAACGCGGACCCGCAACCGACGCATCCGGCGCGCAGTCGAGCTCTGCCTCGGTACCGCCGAGGGGCTTGTCCGTGACCTTCACGAAGCCGTGGCGGACTCGACGCAGACGATGACTGTACCTCCTGAGCTGTGTCCGCCGTGCCGCCGGAACGTCCAACGTGAAGCCCGCAACCGCAGCCAGCGCCACAGCAGAGACCCCGGTCCTCCCCGTTCTCCAGGCCACCATTGCCTCCCGCCCTCCTGTCGCCATCCAGTCCGATTGGATCGACTGAGCTTTTAACTGTCTTATTCGAATGGCCATTGAATAGCTGTCAGTGATGAGTCAGAATGCCA
Source organism: Streptomyces sp. NPDC057654 (assembly GCF_042800135.1). Lineage (NCBI taxonomy): Bacteria > Bacillati > Actinomycetota > Actinomycetes > Kitasatosporales > Streptomycetaceae > Streptomyces > Streptomyces sp. NPDC057654. The sequence continues at coordinate 1,992 of NZ_JBHVHQ010000039.1, forward strand.
CGAGACAGAGGGCGCAAAGGGCGCGCCGAGCGGGGCTCGGGCACGCAAGGCGTCTGCGGATCCGTGCGGTGCCGGGATCAACGGAGTTGATCCGGGGGCCCCTTGGCACGTCACCCGCGAACCAGATGCCATCTGCCCCTGCCGGACGGCTGCCCATGGACCTCTTCATCGCCCCCTACGAAGGACTGCTCGCCATGACTGCTCCTGCTTCTGCTCGGACCACCACCGACGTCGATCTGCTGGCACTCACGCTGCACGTGAGCGATGACGCGAAGCCCCGGTACCGATCGCCTTCGAAGGCAAGAGCCCGACCCGTGTCAACAAGCAGGCTGCCGCCTGGCTCAAGCAACGGCTGGACCTCGCCGTCGACATCGATGCACGGGATGCCGATCTACGCCGAAGCCGGCTGACGAATGCTCAACCACGGAAGGAAGACGCGGAATTGAAAATCGGAGAGACGGGTCCCGCTTCTGCCGAGGCTGGTAGGCCGGTACGCGAGTTGATGTGGCTGGCGAGTGACGTGGTGGAGGACTTCTCCATCACTGAGTCCGACTGGGCGATGGTCAAGGCGTACGAAGCTGGCCCGGAGACAGCCAGGCGGACGGCGTCCGCGTTAGGTCTGGAGTCGGGAGAGGCGTGGTGGACGAACGTTGTGATCGGCTTCGTGCTGCGGCTCATCCAAGAAAAGGTTCCGGTGGAGCTCACGGCCGACGGCTATGAGGTCACGCCCGTTCCGCCCGGAGCCGAAACCTACGTGAGGCACTCGGCATTCAGCCGTGAGGTGCGGCTGATCGGCGAACCGGTGACGCACGCTGAGGACTCAGCAGAAACGCTGGCCGGCAACGGCACGGTGGTACGGGTCCGACCGCACTACAAAGTCCCCAAGAGCCGGTCCCTCCTAAGTACGGTCCGTTCCCCCTGGAGTTACGAGGCGCGCGTCGTCCGAGTGTGCGGCGACATGGTGCACGTCGAATACACGTGGGAGACGGACACCCCCTGGGGCCGCACAGGTGCATTCAAGACGTCCGAGCTGCATCGACTGCACGCATGCGAGTGCGCTGCCTGCTGCGGCGAGAACGGCATCACGGAGTTCGGTGGCGCGTAAATGGCGACGATCGAGGAGTACCGCGATGCGTTCGACCCGGGAAACGTGTTCACCATTCCGCGCGCTCGTCTGACCACGAACCACCGACCGGTCTGCGCAACGCCGGGCGCCGGTGACTGCGGGTGCGCGTGGGAATCGACGGAGCCGACAGCAGTGATTTCCGCTCAAGTCGGTGGTGGTGGAGAGCCGGGCAAGGCGTACGTGGGCTGGTGGTTCTACGAGCTGTGCGTGGACGGGGACGTAGTCGTGGCGAACAACGACTACCGGTGTGGTTTCCCGCGTACGGCCAAGCAGGTCGCAGCGGAGCTCATGGGCTACCTGATCGCATGGGTCGACGACGACTCACTCTCCGCCTGGCCGGCAGCGGCTCTGGAATTCGCACGGGAAAACTTGGACCGGCTCTCCTTATGGGCTGCCCAGATCGAAGAGGGGGCGATGAATGAGCAACGCTAAGGGTGTATCCGTTCCGCGCACGCGCTGGGTGAAGAGCAAGGACCCGCATACCCCGGGTGCCTTTCTGATGCGGGGCGGCACGCAAATCGGCCGAGTTCTCTACTCAGACTTCACGCGCACCTATTCGTGCTTCGTGGGCGACTCGGGTGCCGAACGGTGGCTCGGGTGCGCAGCGGAGGACATCACCGCGGCGAAGAGGAAGGTCGACGACGCGGTCAGGGCAGACACCGAGCGCACAGAACCGGCGGTGTGGACCTTCTACAGCACCGGTGAGGCGTACGGGGCCTGCCAGTCCCGCGAGGAGATCCGCGACGGCGACGTGCTGGTAGTCGAGCGGGAAAAGGTCGTCGGGATCGCGGCAACGTGGCCGTTCGCACTGACGGCCCGCTTCGGCGACCTGCACTTGACGACCCGAGATCTGTCCACGTACGAGAACGGCAAGTACGCCGCGAGTCTCCCCGTGGCCGAGCGCGAGGCCGCACGCATGGGCGTAAGCCTGGTCCGGCGCCTGGAGGGAGCGACTGCGGCGATCTTAATGCAGCGCAACCGCCACTTCGGGGAGCTGCTCGGCTCCAAAGCGGTCGCCGACAAGCGTGAACAGACCGGCTGGATTCTGGCCGGCACCGGCGGCTGGGTCGTGGTCGACATCGAGCTGCACGCCACCAGCCAAGGCACGTGGGGGCCCATTGCGCTGCCTAACACACCGGAGGACTGACACATGCTCAGCATTGGTGAAGCGACCGCGTTCCTGCGTGACATCCAGCCGGGACAACGGGTGTCCCTGATGGACCCGAGGGCTGTGAATCATCCGGGCCGGTGGTGCGCGGAGCACGTCCTGGAGGGCGAGCAGCCGAGCCTCCCGTATACCCCGATCTGCACGAACCCGAACCACTTCCGGATCTACATGCGGGTCTGGAAGGACGTGCCCGGATACATCGCCAACCTGTGTGCGTGCGAGCTGGCCAACGGCTCCAAGCAGCTCGCGGTGTGGGACATGCCCGAAGACGCCAAGCACTCCATGTCGGCGACCGGCTTCGACAACGGGAAGCACTACGAGGAGCGGCGGACCTGGCAGTCCACCGTGTGCGGCGTGCTCCTGGAGACAACCGGCGGCGTCAACCTGCGAGAGCAGGGCCACGGCTCGTACATCACCATTTACTCCCTGGACCGGATCAACTGCCCCGGCTGCCTGATGAAGCACGGCATGGTGCCTGCGGAGATCGACGGTGTGAGCGTGTTCGGGGGTGCTGCGTGATGGCCGCCTACGACGCGAACACGTCCCACGCCCACCTGCTTGGCGCGCTGGAAGCCATTCGCGGCATGAAGCGCAGCGGCTTGCTGCTCACCTCACACCAGGAGCTGTTCTACGAGCACTTCGGCGCGATCGACCAGGCGGCCCGGGAGGGAGGCCAGCTCCCTGAGGCCTGGCACTCGAAGCCCGGCATGCAGAGCGATCACCCGCACATGACCGTTCTCGCGGTCGCCGGTGACCGGGTCATCTCCGAGGAGAACCGCAACATCCTCAAGGCCAAGTGCTCGGCATTCCGGGACGCCAACGAGGCATACAAGCAGCTCAAGTCTGAAGGGGACAATCCCCGCGGCATCCACGAGGAGCTGGAGCGCGCGGCCGACGAGGCTTCAAACCTCGCCAAGCATTTGCAGATCCTCGGCGTAGTCGACGGACTCTTCGATGGCTGGGAAATCTAGAGCAAACCTATTTGCTCAGCGAGCGCAGCGATGCATGCCGGGACGCAGCCGTAATTCTTTGCGCCAGTTTCGTACGACTGGCCGTAGCTCCGAATCGAGTCCAAGGAGAAGTCATGCCACAAGACACGTTCACAGTGGAGCAGCAGAACCAGGCCGCCGAGGATTTTGTAAACAGGTGGTGCGAAACCGTTGACCCCGACAGTCGAAAGTTCGGCGCCGACCTCGACTGCGTCGAGGCGAGGACGATGGCTCGCCTCTTCGAGGTGTTCGGGTTTTACAACACCGCCCGCCAGTTGCTTGAGGAGCACGGGGAGAACTGCCCCCACACCCAAGGCTGATCGAAGGAGACCAGCGCATGAAGGAATACACGATAGACGGCGTCTGGAATGACGCCAATGGTCTCGACGTCGAGTTCGTGGGCGTGGACCTGTCCGAGGTGACGATTGAGGGCGTGGTTGCCGACAACCGCAGCTACGACGCGTTCACGCACACGGTCGAAGCCGGGTCCGAGGCCGAGGCGTACCGAGTCCTGGGACAAAAGATGGACGCCGACAGCGTCTGGGACTGCCGGAACAATAAGCGGCGCCGCGTGTACACGCAGGCCGAGGACAAGGCGGAAGCATGATTCTTCTGACCGGTATCCGGCACTCAGGCGGAAATCTCGTCATCGAGTCGTCTCGGGAATTCTCTGACGGCACGCCTGACGAAGAACTCGACAGCGTGGTTGACCAGGAGTTGGAGGGCAAGGCCAATGGGTGGGCTGCTTCCTTCCTTGTAGACAGTCACCGGCCCGCCTGCCAGGAGGCATATGAGGTCTACGTCCGAGAGTTCGGAGACGACAACGCGAAGCTGATCGACAACGTCTGGGGTGTTCTGGTCGACGACTAAGGATTGGGCCCGACATGTTCAGGAAATCCGAGCGCGAAATCACGGAGGCAGACAATGCGCACGAACATGAAGGAATTACGCGAGCAAGCCGTGGAACATCTGGGGTGGGAGAAGCGCGACCCCAAGCGCTACAACCTCGACGGGATCATCCGCGATGCGTGGCTCAACGGCGACGGCTCGGACGAGACGTGGAAGGCGGCGGTCGAGAAGCACTACAGGCGCTTCGTGATCGGTGACTGGGTCCGCGTCACGGTCGCGGTCGAGGACGACTTCACCGAGCACCACTACGGCCGGATTACCTGGTTCGTGAAGGCAGGTGGTGGTGCCTACCGGGGGCAGCCCGCTAAACCGCACTCCGCGTGCGTCGAGCTCCCCCACTGTCCAGAATGGTGGGGCCGGCTCAGCGAGCTCACGCCGGCACTCGACGACTTCGAGATCGTCAGGGAGTGGGAGAAGATCCACCGCGATTCACTGAACCACCGTTTCCACTGCCTGCGCTGCACATCCGCCTACTCGTACAAGAGTGCCGAGGTCATGATCGTGCACAAGCACAGCGGTCTGCGTGTGCGTCTGTGCGAAGACTGCTTCGACAACGAGGAGTTGGCCAGCCTCGGGCACGATGTTCTGTTCCACGAGCGCGGTTGCAGGGACACCATCCTGGAGCTGCGCGCCAATCCGGAACTGATCACCGGTCCACGCGATGGCCGCAGCGGCGTGAGGTCCGCGGGCGAGTCCTACCGGTACTGGGCCGACACCTTCCCGTGGATGGTGCCGGCCACCGCCGCCGAGCTGTACGCCCAGTGGCAGGGGGCGCGGAATGCCGGCGCAGCCTAAGAAGTGCCCGACACGCGGCTGTACGGGACGAGCGACGCACCTGGTGGATTACGCCCCTCGATCACCGCGGCCCGGGGATTGCCGCCGAACGCGGGACGAACTCTGTGAGCAGTGTGGCGTCTCCAGGCTCCGGTACGACGTCAAGCGCCGGCCGATGTTGGTGCGGAACGGGGCAGTGCTGCCTGTAGCGCCACCGCGGATCAAGGTCCGGGAGCAGCACCACAGCGAGCTCGGTGTGGTGGAGATCGACGAATGGGGGGAAGCGGACGCAGCAGCAATCCGCGCACTCGTCAAAAGCCCGATGACCATCGAGATCATCGACGGCGCCGGCGCGGTCTTGGCCGAATGCATCAACCTGATCGCTTTAAGGGATTTCCTCGGCTTCTACAACCGGCCGAGTCAGATCCTGGACCCGGGTCTGGCATACATCGCCGCCGACTACTGGACGCCGTGTTTCGGGATCGGCATCGGCGACCTGGCCGCGCACGAGGGCGAAATCCTGTCGGTCGTCAACTTCGAGCAGGTCGACCAGGAATACGGTCACATCGGCTTCAACACCGGCTACCTCATCTGCCAGTCCACCAGCACGTCTACCCGTCGGCCTGTCTGGGTCGAGGAACTGAGAAAGGTTAAGGAGATCGTCGCATGACGTACGAGCTGGTCGATGTGACCCGCCGAAATGCCTGTGCGAATGAGTACTACAACGCCACCACCGAGCAGTTCGAGGTCATCCACAGGCACGACATCTATGACGTGGTCGAAACCTTCCTCATCCCCACGGGAGAGATCCTCTTCTCCGCCTATAACCCGACTGCGCCGCAGCCCTTCGTGGTAGGGATCTACGGCTCCGACGCGGGCACCTACTGGCACGATGCGACGGATGCGCGCCGCTTCTTTGCCCAGAGGATCGCCCAGGAGTTCGGCCTAGTGGTCAATAAGAAGCGATCCGCGGCGGCAACCGCCGACGACCGCGTCACGGACCTCTGTGACGGGATTAAGAAGGACGTCCAGGCTTACTACAAAGCCAAGGGAAGGGACGATGATTCGGTGGAATCCGCTGCCGGCGTTGACCTGGCGTCCGGCGCCACATTGCTGGTCGAGCACCTTCAGAGGAAGGGTGCCTTGACCCGCGAGATCTACGACGCTGACATGGCGCGGTTCCGCTGACATGCGCAAGACGCTGCAAGCGGTGATGTTCAACCTCCAAGCGGCGGCGTACCAGTCCACCCCGGGCGCTCCCATCTGGGACTACGGAGTCGAGGGCAAGTTCTTGCGCCCGACCACCGATGCCGAGGCCGAGCAGCGCCGCCCCGACTTCGAGCGGCACTCCGCTGAGATGCGCGAGCGCGCCCCGGGCGCCTACGAGGCGTGGCTGGCCGACTTCGAATTCTGGCGCGCGGGCGACCCGAGCGTGCGGATGCCGCAGGTGGATGCCTACGAGAAGCGCGATGAGGACGGTCTACGGATCTTCCGTGACCACCGGCTGGTCAACACCCGGTAGGCCATCCCCTGGTCCGACGACGAAGAGCAGAAGGCGTTCGCGTGGAAGTGCCGGCGCTGCGGCTTCCGCGGCCACGGCGGCGACCTCATCGGCGCACCCCGCTGCGAGTCCCACTCGTGACGCGCAGCGTCTACGTCGGCCCGGCCTGGCCGGACGGCGGGCCCGAGCCCGAGGCGCAGAGCCATTTCTACTGCGCCAACGACGAGTGCCCCAGCTCGTTCGGCAACGGTCACGGCCCCGTGGCCAATACCCGGAAGTACCGCGTGGCCGGCGGGTTCATCTGCGAACTCTGCGCCGAAGCGCACGACACCGAAATTTCGGCCGAGGACACACCTGCAACTCCCGCCGCCAGCACGGTTTTCCCGATAGGAGTGTCATGCGCTGTTCCACCGTCCAGTCCACCGTCGGCCCCGGCGATGAGCCATGCCAGGGCACCGCGACGCACCTGCTGATCGGCTCGATTCGCACCGACGAGGAGACCCGGGAGACGTTCCGCGACCCGGTGTGCAAGCCCTGCGGCGAGTCCTACACCCGGCGCCCCGGGCTCACGAGCCGGCTCGTGCCGCTGCACATCCACACCCCGACGCCCGCCTTCAAGAACATCGTCAACGGCCACCGGCTGATCGACCACCCCGAGCACGAGTCACAGTGCTACGACTGCGGACGCACCGACAGCGAGACCGTCTTCAAGTTCACGATGCTGCACGGCTGCCCGGCCCGGCCCGAGTCCCTCGACCATCTCGCGCTCACCGGCGACGCCTGCCGACTCGACAGGAGCGGGCGGGCCAAGGAGTCGGCACGCATCTGGTTCCACGAGGCCGTCTACGACCGCGGCATGGGCATCGAGGACTGGCGAGTGGTGCACAACCACCCAGTCACCGCCGCGCGCTTCACCTTCCGCGACCGCGAGTACCGGCTGAAGTTCGACTTCGCGGGCTACCGGATGTTCGCGGAGAAGCTGGAGAACCGGGGCCGCCCCGAGCCGGAGATCATCAACCCGGAGCACCGCGAGAACTACCAGCAGGTCGTCTTCCACTTCCACAACCTGATCAACAAATACGAGAGCAAGTACTTCGCCACCTACACACCCGGCCGTGAGGACGTCATCCTTCATACCCCCGAGGGCGCGATCTGCGCGGTGCTCCGCGTAGAGCTGGACGGCACCGACACGCGCGAGTGGCGCCTGGGCATCGTGACCGACGCCGTGTGCGACACCTTCGGTGCCATCGCCGACCTCACCTTCCAGACCCGCGTTTACGAGTGATGGGTACTCCGGCCGAAAAGTGGTTCGCCAAGATCGATGAGAGCCCGAGCGGGGAGTGACCGTGCCGCAGAATCCATTCACCTTCTCTCGTAACACCGCCAGCTTCGGTGCCCGCGTCGTAGACCGCGCCGATCCAAACGCGGAGTACGGGGTGGTGTGGCTCGACCTCAACGGCGTCTGCCATTGGGTCGCCGAATTCCCCGGAAACCGACCAGGCTCGGGGAATGGCATCCCAGGATTCGCCTCCCGCGTTTGGGCCGCCCGATTCCTCTACCGCTACAACAAGCCGGCGGCAACCGGCAGACCGGAGTAGATCACCATGAACATTGCGCTTCCACTTGTCCCCGGCGACCTGAAACAACGAAACCCCCAGCAGCCCACACAGGGCACCATGCCGAGTGAGGGGGCCGTCGAATGAACGCGATTACGCACCCGTGGACGATCGCCACTCAAACCCGGCGGGAGGTGTCGCCCAACCACATGCAAGGCGTCTTCCTCGCGACGAACGGCTCCGACTGGATCGTGGGGCGCCAGTTCGACGGGCCGACGGGGTCGACGGGATTCTCCGAGATCGGCGAGTGGTGGCACAGCCGGTGGTTCACCCTCGACAACCCGACCGAGAACATGGTGGCCGCTCTCGACGCCTACCCGGATACGGCGATGAAGGCCAGTGTGTGGCACCGCCTCTTCGCCCAGGACGCCGCCCAGTCGCTGTGCCGGTTTCTCGCCGGCCCGGCCCGGCCTGGCCTGGCCTGGCCTGGCCTGGCCTGCCCCAGCTATCCGCAGGCTGGCGCGAGGTCGACGCCGGCCACCGGCGGCCCGGGGACGGCCACACGGCCCTGTTGCCGTTCCACGAGGCCAAGTACAAACTCTTCTGGTTCCTGCTTTCCACCCGTTTCGGTGCGACGGACCACCTGACCAAAGGCGTCACGATCGACCGGCACGAGGCATACACCCGAGTCCGCAGAGCCGTGGGACCAGTCCGGTTCGAGCTCGGCTACAACGCCTACTGGCTTACCGACGAGCCTGACGCCTAACCACTCGCTCACACACCGGAAAGGGAATTTGCCATGACGTCACCCACCGGACCCACATCTACGAGCAGGAGGGAACCGTGACCACAACTCCGCCCCAATTCCGCTACCAGCCAGTCAATGCGGAAGAGACCCGATTCAAGGTCTACTCCGACGCTCCCGGTGACAGCGACGGCATCCTCTACTACGGCATCGTCTACCAGACGGCCGATAACCGCTGGGTCGCCGACTGGACAGGACGCAGCAGCAACCCGACCGCTGTTCCGGGTTTCGCGACGAAGGAATACGCGGCCGACGCGTTGTACTGGTTCGCCACGCCAGTGCAGTCCTTCGTCAGCCGGCCGGCGGGCCGGGGCACGCTAGCAGTCGACGAGCGGCCCATCGATCTGCCGCTGTGCGGCTGCTGCGTGAACAACTACTGCGAGTGCGAGGGCCTGAACCGGATTGCCCAGTATTCCTCGACGCCGCAGTCCTACAACGTGCAGCCCTCCCTCGTCCCGGAGTTCGGAGCGCTGTTTTCGCTGCTGCCGATGGCGGACGGTGACTTCCTGGTGAACTTCGACACACGCGGGGCCGGGTCCGGAATCGGCTACCTCCGGCAGTGCGACGACGGCCGCTACGACGTCCAGGTAGGGACGACGTCGATCGGTATCGCCGAGAGGCCCGAGACCGGGATGTGGGCCTGCCTTCAGGCTCATACCAGCACACAGCGCTACAGCGGGCTCACCAGGGGTTTCGTGCCCCACGAGGAGGACAAGTGACCGAGCTGACGTACAGCGGCGACGAGTGGCGCGAGGCGTACGACCGGGCCGAGGAGTACGAGTTCGACACCATTGATTCCCGGGAGCAGGGCGGTGAGTTGCCTGGCGTGGTGGCGGAACTGTGCGAGGACGAGACGGGGCACGACGAGGGGTTGCTGTACGCCGCTATCACGGTGGCCAGCGACCTGGCCGAGAGCTACACCCGGTCTTTTCTCTTGAGCGTGATTAGGCGCTGGGACGAGCAGGCCGAAATAGGGGTGCCCGATCGAGTACTGGGCTATGTCGCCGGACACCGGCTGGACTCCCCGGTCGACGGCGTTGCCGACCTCACCGCCATCGTCGGCGACACGCTCCAGGCCCATGAGCGCCTCGCCCACGATGGTGCGTCCGGCTGTTGGTTTCTGTTCAACGTGACCGGGCTGACCACAGACGCAAAGGAGTGACATGGCGGACCGCCTGTATTACGACGACGTAGTGCTCCTCAACGGCCGGCGCGGTCTGGTCGACCGTCAGCACCCGTACGACCCGGAGAAGCGCTTGCTCTTCTTCGAGGGCGGAGGGAGCAAGTGGGTGGTGGCTGCTGACGTCGAGAAGCTGCCTGCGGAGTTCCTTGGCCTTCCGAACGACGACCACGCGCCGGAGCCCGGCCAACCGCTGACGCTGTGGGAGCAGATCCCCCACGGGTTCAGCTCCTACCTGTGGTGGGACACCTGGGACTGGTGCATGTACTGCGGACTGTCCGAAGCCGCGGACATCCACGTCGAGGAGGAGTCGTCAGAGTGACCTCGCAGCCGCTCCTCATCGACCCGAGCGTAACCTTTCCGCATCCGTCGTCGGTCGACCCGTTCATCCCGCCGGAGGGCTGGCCCCTGCACACCATCGGGGCCTTCGAGACCCGGCTGAGCATATGTGCGCAGCAGGCCCGTCGGATGCCGGACGACGCGGTGTACCTGCTGCCCGCGATCGAGAAACTCCCGCGGTGGGCGCACGCCCTCCCGGCCACCACGGAATACTGTCTGATGTCCATCGAGCGGATCACGGGCTGCATCGACGGCGCCTATTTCCAGGAGCACACTTCCAAACTCACGCTCGAGCCGTGGGGCGTTCCCTGTACCGAAAACTACGCGTGCCACTATCCGTGGTTCGAGTACTTCGACTAACACAAGGACACAACACCCATTCCGCGCGGCCTGTCTGGGGCCGTTTTTTCATGCCTGTTTCGGGAGGTAATGCCATGGAGCACATCCATTTCGAAGACCAGTCAGTGGGCCAGGGCGAGAAGTTCGAACCGGTGCCCGGATACCGGGTCACCTACGTGCGGAACGAAGGGCCGCGACTGATCCTGCGTGACGAGCACGGAGAGTTCACGCGTCCGATCACGCCCGCCTCCCCACTGGGCCGGCGGTCGGCTCCGCTGCTCGGTGAGCGGCGCATCGTGGTGGAGACGACAGGCAAGCAGCCGTCGGAGGAGTACTCCTGCTACACGCTGACGTACCAGATCTGCGTGCCGGGCGGCTGGCAGGCCGTCGACACGGAAGAGTGCAGCACAGGCGAAAACCACGCCGGGGTGTACGGCCCGCTCGGGCAGATGATCGAGGACGCGTCGCTGCGACGGGCCGCCAAGCGGCTGGGAGAGCGGGCACAGAAACTCGTGAAGCGCCACGCCTACACCCGCCTCGGTGAACTGCTGACGCTGGTCCGTCTCCAGGACGGCGGCACCGGCCAGCCGGGAGGGTGGGACGACCCGGCCGTGGTCATGGAGATCGCCAACCTGCTGGAGTCCTCCCACACCCTGTGATCGCCAGCCGGCCCTCTAACTGCCGCAAAGAACACGACGACAACCCGCGTGGCCTTTCAAGGGCCGCTTTTTCATGCCCGAAAGGTGGCGCCCGCATGGAGAAGGGATTGCTCGAAAGCCCGTCGCAGATGCCGCCGGCCGACGCCGGGCAGGAGTGGTGCGAAGAGTGCAGCGACGCCTGTGAGTGCTGGAGCCCCGAGGACGAGGACCACGAACCGGAGGGTCTGGAGCTGGAGGGGGACGCCCTGCTGGCCTACCTCGACGGCCTCACCGAAGAGCAGCGGCGCGAGATCGCCGGACCGTGGCCAATCCGGTGGCTGTACCCCTGGAACGATGGTGAGCCGGAGCGCGGGATCAATGTGTGCGGCGGCTGCGGGGAAGGCTGCGCGGGGCTGCGGCTGGTGCTCGGCATCGAGCTGGACCTGCTCTGCGTCGACACCTCCAAGGACGCCACAGCAACGGCACAAGCCGCCGGGTGCAACGCGGTTCGGATGGACGCCCGTGACATCGACCCGCGTCACCCCGCGCTCCGCTCGACGCGGCGGGCGGCCTTCACGATGCCCTGTCCGAACTGGTCGATCGCGGGCAAGCGCTGGGACAACTGCCGGAGAACATCGCGACCCTGACTGACGCGATCTCGGATGTGGCCGAGGCGTACGGGAACGTGTGGCGTGCAGGCGGCCACCACGGTGACGTGACGACGGCCGAGCTCGGCAAGCCGTGGGACGACGTAAGCGTGGCGGGGATGTGGTCCTGGGTGGACGAGATGAGCGCCCAGACGGCGGGGCTGATGCTCGCGCCGGTGCTGATCGGCATGGGGTTGCTCGCGGCCGGGGCGCCGCTGGAGTCGGTGATCATCGAGCAGGCGTGGTCCCTTCCCGAGGCGGTAAAGGCAGCGATCGGGATTGAGTACATCGTGGCCGGGTGGAACGGCGTGCTCTGGGACGTGATGGACGCCGGTGAATTCGGAAGTCCGTCCACGCGGAAGCGGGCCATCATGATGGCGTCGCGGAAGCTGGTGCTGGACGTCATCGAGGTGCCGGGCATCACCACCCGGGCGTCGGACGCGATCGGTTGGCACCCGGAGACCTGGATCAACACCCGGGGGGTCCGCAGGACGGCCGGCGGTAACGAGTTCAAACTGGGGCGCACCATCCCGGGGATCACCTCGAAAATCCGAGGCTGGTACGACGCGGACGACTCGGAGCACCGGTTCACGATCGAAGAGGTATGTCTACTGGTCGGCCTGCCGCCGACTACCCGGTGATCGGGTCGCGCACGTCGCGGTGTCAACAGCTCGGCGACGTCTTCTCCCCGCTCGTGGCGGCAGCCGTGTGGGCCGTCCTGCTGGGCATCGAGTGGTTGCCCCACCTCATCCGCTACCTGGCAGAACAGTACCCGCACGTCCACTGCCAGTACGAGTACGCCGAAGCGGCGTAGATCCAGTATTTCACCAGCGGTTCGCCAGACGGCAGTCGCTTTTTTCATGCTCGGAATCGGAGGGACAGCAGGTATGCCGCAAATTTTCGCAGTCATCGAAGGCGGTACAGCATTGGGGAAGTCCATCCGGAAAGTCCTGGTAGGGACGTACCGATGGGGTGGTCCCCCGTACGACGAGGGCGTCCTCTTCGTCTCACCGACAGGGGGACTCGGGGAGGTCGCGCGGCTCTCTCGTGGTCCGAACGGCTACGAGGCACGCGTCGAGGATGCCGAAATCGACTGGTTCGAGTCGGTCGGCCACTTCGAGGACAAGCTGTCCGCTCTCTACGCCACTCTCCGGAAGTTGTACGGCAGTGCGTGGCCTTACGGCGCCCGCCGGGTCACCACGACCGCCTGATCCGCCCACCCCAGTTCGGCCACCGCGGACGACGCCCCGCGCTGCCGGAAGCCGCAGGGTGTGGCGAGCCGGGGCGTACCCGCCCGTTCTCTCGGTCGGCCCTCTTATGGCCGATAGCGTGATTTTTACTCGTGTGGGTTCATTGAAAGCCAGCCCTGCGAATTCAGTGGCGCTGGCTTTCGATGTGCCGGACCACGAAAGGAGTAATCGAGAATGTCTGAATCAGAGCTGCTGCGCTGTGCTCGTGAGGGAACGTGCAGCGGGCACTACGAAGTCCGAATCCCCGTCTTCTTCGATCTGCGCTGCGACATGTCAATGACATTCCAGGCGTTGGGCGAGGCGGGGGGAATGGGCGGCGTAGTCACCGACTGCTCCGAGTGCGGCATGCCTGCGCCTCGCACGTTTCTGTGCGACCTCGCCGAGGCCGTCCACGCTCTGGAGAACAAGCTGAAGGAACTGCTGGCCTGAGTGACCTGTATCGGGAAGGAGCTGTGATGGCCATCGTCGTTGAGGGCTTTCTGAGGTGCCCCGGTTGTCGGGAGTACGTCATCGGGGCCGATGAGGAGCAGTTTCCCGATGGTGTCGACTACGAGACACCGGGCGCCGACCAGGCGACGGTGGAGTGTCTCAGTTGTCGCGGGCACCCAGAGGAAGACGAGCTAGGCCGCGCGACCTGATCTCGGCCGCTTCCGTCCGCCCCCGAGGGGGCGTGTCGGTGCCGAGCGTTCCCCTATTTCCGCCTGCCTTCTGGAGGACTGCCATGCACTGTACCCACATCGATGCCTCGGGTGAGGTCCTCACCGACTGCGGCAACGAGGACTTCGACGTCATGGTCACCGCGATGCTCACCGCCGACTTGTCCGGCGAGCCGGAGGACCACACCGTCGACCTGGACGGCTTCTCCCACGAGGACATCGAACTGCGCTGCAAGAAGTGCGGCGAGGTCTTGACGGGGGCCGACGCGGATAAGGCCGCCACCGTGCTCGTCCTCAAGCTGGAGAAGCGCCTTGGCGCTCGTTTGGCCGCCTCATTCACCTCCTACTCCTTCGACGACGGGACGACCGTCGACCACCACCGACTCAAGGTCACGCCCCTCCGGGACGTGACCGCCGGCCCCGCCTTCCAGAAGGCCATCGCGTACCGGGAGCAGTACCGCCGGTACCTGGCCCAGTTGGTCAAGCGCGTCGAGGCCGCCGACATCGACCACCGCGACATCGACGTCATGCTCACGACCTGGCGCCGCGACGTGGAGGAGCACTTCGACGCACTCCTGAACGAGCTGACCGCCTGACCCACACCGAGCCCGCCCCCGCCCCCGCTCCCGAGGGAGAACCCCATGCCCACGCAGGCCGAAACCCCGAAGATTCCCGGCATCGGGTGGTTCGTCGACTTGGACGATCACCAGTTGGAGGGACTGATCGGAGCCATGGTGACCGTCTTCTCCGGTGCCCGCACCGCAACCGGCATCCTCACCGACATCGAGGACGGCACCGCCCACATCTTCAACGAGCGATACGACAAGCCTGCCACGTTCCAGGTGTTCAGCACGAGGTACGAGCGCTTACCTGGCACGCCCCTGCGCCCGGCCCTCGCCGCTGCCTTGGTTTACCAGCGCTCCAAGGACAAGCAGGCCGTGCCCGAGGGCAAAGTTGAGAATGCCTACGACTACGACAGCGTCCGCGGCGCGGAGGATGAAGGCCAGGGCGCCGTCTATGAGGCGCTGGTGAAGGAGAGCATTCGCCTGCTGTTCGGCTTCGCGGGAGAGGGGTTGTCCCGATGACGCACCACGTCGTTCAGTTCAGCGGTGGTCTCGGCAGCTTCGGCGCGGCTCTCCGCGTGGCCGAGAAGCACGGAACCAGCGGCATGACGATGCTGATAGCCGACACCAAGGCCGAGGACGAGGACCTCTGGCGATTCGCCGACGACGTCAGCCGCCTGCTCAAGGTGCCGCTGACGGAGGTCGCCGACGGCCGCACGCCCTGGGAGCTGTTCCGCGACAAGCGCTTCCTCGGCAACGACCGGATCGCTCCCTGCACGAAGTACCTCAAACAAATTCCGTGCCGGAAGTGGATGAAGGCCAACGCTCCTGTCGGCGACTCCATCGTCTACATCGGCATCGAGAAGACGAGGCGTGACAAGGCCCGCATTCCCGCCATCGCCCGGAACTGGAAGCCGTGGCGTGTGCAATTCCCGCTGTGCGCCAAGCGGGAGCCGGAGCTGAGCAAGGAGGAGTCCAAGGCTCGGCTCATGGACCTGTCGCGGTGGTACGGCATCGAGCCGCCGCGGCTGTACGAGCTCGGCTACGAGCACAACAACTGCGGCGGCTTGTGTGTGAGGGCCGGCCAAAAGCAGTGGAAGCTCACTCTGGACGTGCAGCCCGAGCGGTTCGCGTTCGCCGAGGCGCAGGAGCAGGGCATGCGGGACCTGCTGGGCAAGCCGGTCTCGATGCTCCGGCAGTGCCGCGGTGGCGTCACCTATCCGCTCCCGCTCTCCGAACTCCGGCGACAGCAACAGGCTGCCTGAAACCGTCTGACGAGAGGAACTGCTAATGCCCGTCAAAGACACGCACTCTTACGAGAAGACCGCTCGTGATGTGATGTCCCACTTCTGGATGGAGGAGGACGAGCGGCTCTCCACCCAGTTCCGACTCGACAACGAGACGGACTCCGTGACCTTCATCGTGTCGGCCAGGACGAAGGGCATCCGAGGGCCGTCGGTCGAGACGGAGGCCGGGATGCGGTTCCGGTTCGATCCCGGAGCGGGACACGCAGGTATTTGAATTCAATAGAGGAGGGGAATTGGAGTACAACGAGGCGCAGCGCGCGAACCTGTGTATGGCGTATGCACGAGAGCGGCTTGCCGCCGCCCGAAACTGCCGCCTGGCAGGTAATCCGACCGGCGAATGGCAGTCCGCCGTGAAGGAGGCGAAAAGTTTCCGCGAGCGCGCCGTAGAACTGCGGCGTATCGCGAAATCCAGGGGACAAGCAGTGCGGCCGGGGAAGCACACCCACTGCACGAAGTGCGGCGGCGGTCTGGCCGTCCCCTCCCATGTCTACGCGGGCGGTTATCCCTGGTGCGACGAGTGCGTGGTCAAGTACGGAGTGGACGGGTTGCGCTGGCCCGGGTTCCCACTGATCCGTATCCGTCTCGACGAGAACGGCGAGCCCGTCCACCAGGCGTGGCAAGCGTGGGACAAGACCTGGACGCCGATTCCGGGGTTCGCTTCGGCCGGCCGGATCTTCATGACCAAGCCGTACTCGGAGGGTGGCTACCCTCACGTCATCACCGAGAGGCAGTTCAGGAACTTCTACACCGAGGACACATACGACGGCTTTTTCCGCCGTACCTTCGACGTTGAGGGGCCGGGCGGCGAGACGGTTCACATCATCACGTGCACCGGCATGAGCACTGGCAAGATCCTGCGTATCTACTGGAAGGAAGCGGAGAGGTGAGCCTGGCTCGAACGGTTGAAGTGGTCTGGTACCACCAGGACCCGCGCGGCGGCCCGGGGCAGGCCCAGACCGCAGAACGCAAGACGGACGTGGTCTTGCTGGAGAAGTACGCCGACGAGTGCAACATGTCACTGGACGTGTTCGGAGAGGTCCGTCGCTCCCTGGCCGCGAAGTACTTCGGAGAGAGCCTCGAGAGAAACAGCATCTTCGCCGACAGCATCACGAGCGTCTGCAACTGCGAGTCGACCGAGGCGTGCAAGTACGCCGAGTTCGACGGCCACCGGTTCAGCCTCAGCGACGGTTCGCGCATGGGCAGCATGACGATCCGCGAGAACGTGCCGAACCCGCACGAGGGCTACCTGGCTTCGAACGAGTCTGTTGGCCCCAGCGGAACAAGTCTTCTGGCCCCAGTTAGTGATCTTCGGGGCATGATCTGAACGAGTATTTTGGCCCCACCTCTCCCTGTCCGGAGAGAGCCGGGTGCAGTCAAGTACTCGCGGGAGGCTGTTGCTTGGCCTTGGTGTGGGCCAGGCGGTAGGAGTCGCTGCCTGTCTCGATGATGTTGCCGCCGAAGGTGAGCCGGTCCACGATGGCCGCGCAGAGGCGGGGGTCGGTGAACGTCTTGGTCCACGCGGAGAAGGACTCGTTGGATGCGATGGCCATGCTGTTCTTCTCCTCCCGCTCTGTCAGAACCTGGAAGAGCAGTTCGGCGCCGCGCCGGTCCAGCTCCATATAGCCGAGTTCATCCAGGCAGAGCAGGTCAACGCGACCGTAACGGGCGATGGTCTTGGTCAGCAGCTTCTCGTCAGCGGCCTCGACCAGCTCATTGACCAGCTTGGTGGCGAGCACGTATTTGACCCGGAAGCCGGCCATGGCGGCCTCGGTGCCCAGTGCGATCAACAGGTGGGACTTGCCGGTGCCCGAGTCACCGATCAGGCACAGTGGCAGCCCCTTGCGGACCCACTCGCAAGAGGCCAGTGTGTGGATGGCGGCCGGGTCGACGCTGGGGTTCGCATCGAAGTCGAACGTGCGGAGTGCCTTCTCGCGAGGAAAACCCGCGGCCTTGATCCGGCGCTCGGAACGGCGGCGGTTGCGGTCATCGCACTCGGCCATCAACAGTTCGGCCAGGAACCCGCGGTAGGTCATCTGATCGCGGACCGCGGCGTCGGCGAGTTCGGAGAACTGGCCCCGCATGGTGGGCAGACGCAGGTTGCGGCAGGCCGCATCGATGGCCGCGTCAGCGGCGGGCTCGGTCAGACCGCGGTGACGGGTGACGCTCATGGCAGGACTCCCTTAACTGGTGGAACGCCCGGCCGATGGCCGGGTATGACGAAGGAGTTGGTCGTAGGCGGCCACCGACGGCAGCGGACGGGAATCAGCCGGCAACTCGGTGAGCCGCCGCTGGGTCAGCGACACCACCGGCGAGGCAGCGTGGCCAGCAGGGGGCTGCGGGCCTGCCCCGGCAGGGGATTCGCACTCGGCGGCCCGACGTGCCTCCAGCGCCACCGCGTCCGCGGTCAACGCCCCGGCCCGCAGGGCGGCAGCGATCCCGGCGACGACCTGGTCATGGCCCATGTGCCGGTGCAGCAGCAGGACCTCGATCAGTGCCCGGGTGCCGGCCGCATCCCCGCGGGCCCGACGCGCCGCCTCCCACCAGGCATCGTGCACCGGGGTGAACTTCCCGGCCGCCCGAGCCTGATCCAGCGCGGTGGCCCCGGGGAGCGCACCGGGCTTGCGCAGGAGCCCTTCCAGATAGTGGTCCAGTTCCAGGCGGGCCTCGCCGCGGGTAGCCAGGCGCTCATGCCGGGCGACTTCGGTGCGGCCGTCGTAGACCACCAGCTCCGAGGCATGCAGCAGGACGCGGACCTGGCGGCCGATCAACCGCACCGGCACCGAGTAGCGGTTCATCCGAACGGTGATCTGCGCATAGCGGTCCACCCGCGGGGTGAACAGCCGGCCGGTCTCGAACCGGTCCTCGGGCAGCGGCAGCAGCAGGGGCTGTTCGATGGCGAAGTACTCCCCGACGGTCCGTGGACGCTCACCGATCCGCCGCTGGTCGTCCTGCTGGTCCCAGACGTCGATCCGGGCATTGAGCTCGGCCAGGGTGGTCACTTCAGGGACGGGCACCAGGTGGTTGCGACGGAAACGGCCGACCTCGCCCTCCACGCCGCCCTTCTCGTGGGCGCCACCGATGCCGGGCTGGCAGTAGAAGGCGTCCAGGCCGGCCCAGGAGCGGAACGCGACCCAGCGGTCGGTCTCCACCCGGGCACGAGTGAATCCCAGCACCCGGGCCACTGCGGAGGTGAGGTTGTCGTAACGCACCTTTCCCTTGGGTATTCCGCCCAGTACCTGAAAGGCATGGATGTGACCTTCGAAGAAGGCTTCCTGCCCTTGTGAGGCCGATATGTGGTGCACGGCCTTGCCAGAGAAGGAGAGCCGGAAGACGAACAGGTAGCACAGGGTGCGGACGCCGTCGAGGGTGACATAGACGTCTCCGAAGTCGACCTCGGCCTCGTCGCCGGGCCGGTGGGCCTGCGGGATGAACACGCTGGGCGGACCGCGGCCTTCCTCAACCCAGATCTCGGGTTTGCGACGCTTGATGTAGTCCCGGACCCGGCCGTAGGAGACGTTCTCCATGCCGTGCTCCTCGACCAGCCGGTCGAAGACCCGTTTGGCCGTGTGCCGCTGCTTCCGCGGAGCAGCCAGATCGGCACGCAAGATCGCGTCGATGAGGTGCTTGTACGGATCGATCACGGAGCGGCGGGGCGGCATCTGCTTGCGCGGACTCGGCCACGGCGAGGTCAATGCCTCCCGGACCAGCCGCCGGTGCACGCCATACCGGCGGGAGAGTTCATGGATCGACAGCTTCTCCGTACGCGAGTCCCGACGGATCGCCGCGAAGAGCTCAACTTTGGACCTCGGGCCGTCCACACGGACCCCCTGACTATCCGGAGCACATCAATGCTCCCACCGCAAGACCGTCCCTGGGGCCACTCCTGACGAACACTCAACTCACGATCAAGCCCCTGGGGCCAGAAGACTTGTTCCGCTGGGGCCAACAGACTCGTTCAGAGCCAGCTACCCGAACTCCAGGCTCGGAGTGGAGAACGTCAACAAGCAGTGGGCCGAGCTGACGCTGGCCGCGATCATCGAGCAGGAGGGGCACCGGTGAGCGACGTGCAGGAGCACCTGGCGAAGATGCTGCGGACCGTCGGCGTTGAGAAGATCACCGTGCGGAACATCGAGAAGGTGTGGGTCCGCATCCGGATGTGGGAGTACGCCGTCCGGTGCTCCCGCTGGGACGCTGACGCCGACGACCAGTGGTTTACAACGCCCGAGGAAGTCCGAGAGAACGTCGGCGTGGCCGCAGGCGACGGCGCGAAGAAGCTGACGGACGTACAGTTCGACAGGCAGCTCGCTCACAACGTTCGGGGTGCGGCCGAGAAGTCGTACGCGTCCCTCATGCGCCTCAACTGCAAGGCCGCGATGAACGAGCTGTACGACGAGAAGGCCTGGCAGGAGACCTACCAGCAGGGAGAGGCGTCGACGACACAGATGCCCGAGAGCCGAGCGGCGGCGAGCCGGCCCGCCGCCGTTGCCGAGCTCTGCACCCACGACAAGGCGGCGCAGGGCGAAGTGATCGAGCAGCACCTCCAAGCGATATACGACGGCTTCTTGATCAAGCACGTAAATGACGTCGCGAAGTTCTCCACGGGATACGTGCGCAGGGAGAACGAGGTCTTTGTCCAGGGGAACACCTGCGTCTGCATCTGCGAGAGGAACCTCTGACCAATGAAGATCGCCGTTGTCCGCTCGGCCGCACTGCTCACCACGCCGTGGAGCAGCCTCCACCACATGCCGCTTCCCGCACCGAGCGATCTGGCCCAGGACCTCGTGCGGTCCCACCGCCTGATCGGACGACTGCAGCAGGCGCACCAGGCGGAAGGCAGCGCAGAAGAATGGCAGTCCGCAATGAGGATCATCACGGACGCCGCCGCAGCGCGGGCCAGGACCGGCTCCAGCCATATAGAGAAGATCCGGCAGCTCGCTGCCGACAAGACGTATCTGATCGACAACGGGCTCTGTCGCGAGGGGCAGTAGACGCGTGAAGGCCAGAGCTAGTCTGGGGGGGGCCGGCGTGGTGGGGCGCGGTTGCGGGGGCGG
>NZ_JBHVHQ010000040.1:0-22271 GCF_042800135.1 Streptomyces sp. NPDC057654
CCCCCCACCGGGAGTTGTCACAGCCCGCATCGGCTCGGGCCGCGACGCGCGTACCGGTCGGCCGCGTATTACTCGTCACCCCCCACGGGAACGAGCAGGGGCGGCCCCGGTCGCAGGAATAGAATTTCGCTTCTGCGATGTTCGCCGCGAGTCCTTTCAACTGTGGCTAAAAGGGCATGGTGACCGCCTGTGTCGGCGTGCATACTCAGGGAGCCGGGGGTGGTTTGTATGTCGCATGTGGGGGTTTGGTGTTACGTGTCCACTTCACTGGACTCGATCTGGCCCGGTTACGCCTGGCGGGCGGGCCGGACGCGCTGTGGGAAACCGTTTTGAGCCTGCACAGACTTCGGGACAAACAAGGCGAGTCGATCTTCGGGGATTGGCGCTCGGAAACCCGTGCCCGGTTGAATGGTGAAACGAGGTTACTCGGCCCGCTGGTTCCGTCGCGCGGCTATTTCCCGGACTTTCTGACACCGCCCGAAGGCGTTCTCGGGCTGGAATCCGGGATGGCCGCGGTGCGCGCCACCCCGCCCGAGCGGGTGCACAGTGAACTGAACCGGCTCTCCACCGCCCGTACCCTGCCTGGCTGGATACGGTCGATGGCCGAGGGCGAGGCGCGCGCGTTCCACAAGCTGATCGGCGCGCTCGACGCGTACCACCAGGCCGCCGTCGCCCCGTACTGGACGCACGTACAGGCCCGTATCGAGGCGGACCGGGCCGTGCGCGGGCGGGCGCTGCTGGCCGGTGGCGCGGACGCGCTGCTCACCTCGCTGCCGCCGATGCTGCGCTGGCGGCCACCCGTCCTGGAGGCCGACTACCCGGTGGACCGTGATCTCCACCTGAACGGGCGGGGGTTGCTGCTCCTGCCCTCGTTCTTCTGCCGCCGCACCCCGGTGACCTTCCAGAACCCGCAGCTCACGCCCGTACTCGTCTACCCGGTACGGCATCCGACGCGCGCCACGCCCGCGGTCGCCACCGCGCCGCGCTCGTTGGGCAAGCTCGTCGGCCAGACCCGCTCCGCCGTGCTCGGCTCGATCGGCGGCGGCTGCACCACCAGCGAACTCGCCCGCAGGGCAGGGGTGTCGACGGCGTCGGCCAGCCAGCACGCGGGGGTGCTGCGGGAGGCCGGGCTGGTCCTCACGCTGCGGCACGGCAGCGCTGTCATGCATACGCTGACGCCGCTGGGGGCGGCGCTGCTGCGGGGCGGCGATCAGCCGACGATCCAGCCGTCTCGTTCGTCCCAGTCCCAGGTGCCGGGTCAGTTGTCCGGTCAGATGTCCGGTCTGGCGTCCGGTCAGGCCGCCGGCGCGGCCCAGATGTCTCAGTCGTCGATGCCGGAGCGCTCGACGCCCGCGACGATGTAGCGCTGGAGCAGCACGAAGACGAGCAGCAGCGGGACGATCGAGACGGCGGCCGCGACGAACAGCTCGTGGATGTTGACGGTCTGCGAGGTCAGGAACGTGGAGAGGGCGACCTGCACGGTCCACGCGTTCTTGTCCTGGCCGATGACCAGCGGCCACAGGAAGGAATTCCACGCCCCGATGAAGACGATCGTGGCGACGGCCGCGAAGACCGGGAGCGAGTTGGGGACGACGACGCGCCAGTACGTGCGCCAGTGGCCGAGCCCGTCGATATGGGCGGCGTCCTCCAACTCCTGGGGGAAGCCCAGGAAGTACTGGCGGAAGATGAAGCACGCGAAGGCGGAGAACAGCGTCGGCACGATCAGGCCGCGCAGCGAGGAGACCCAGCCCAGCGAGGAGACCAGCACGAACGTCGGCACGAAGGTGACGGCGGCCGGGACCATCAGGGTGCCCAGGATCGCGTAGAAGACGGCGTTGGCGAAGCGGTACGGGATGCGGGCCAGACCGTATCCGGCGAGCGAGGCCAGCAGCAGGGTGCCGAGCGTCGTGGCGACGGCGATGAGCGTCGAGTTGAGCAGCGCGTGGGCCATCGGCACGGCCGGATCGTTGAACAATTCCCGCAGGTTGGACCACTTCAGGTCGGAGGGGAAGAAGGTCCAGTCGGCCGAGGTGATGTCCTGCTCGCTGGAGAGGCCGTTGCGCAGGAGCAGGTAGAAGGGGATCAGGAAGAGGACGGCGAGGGCGATGAGGAGGACGAGGCGCAGGGCGTGCCCGGCGCGGGTGAGAGCGTCCTCGTTGCCGCGGGGCCCGTTGGCGGTGGTCACCGGTCATGCCTCCTTCCGGCCGAGCCTGAACCAGCGGGCCTGTACGACGGTCACCACGGCGACGATCAGCGCGAGGATGACGGCGCCGGCGCTGCCGAGCCCGAGGTTCTGCCCCTGGCCGAGGGTCGTGTAGTAGAGGTAGACGAGCGGCGGCCGGGCGTACGGGGGGTAGCCGCGGGAGTCCGAGAGCAGGTTGTAGAACTCGTCGAACGCCTGGAAGGCGTTGATGACCAGCAGCAGGACGACGGCGACGGACGTGGCGCGCAGGGCGGGGAAGGTGATGTGCCGGAACGTCTGCCAGCCGGGGCGGGCGCCGTCGACGGCGGCGGCCTCGTACAGCTGCGCGGGGATGCGCTGGAGCCCGGCGAGGAAGAGGATCATGTAGAAGCCGGCCTGGAGCCAGAGCCGTACGGTCACGATGACCAGCCAGTACCAGGGCGGGTGGGTGGTCGACAGCCAGGCCGTCTGGTCGCCGCCGAACCAGCCGAGGACGGTGTTGGCCAGGCCGAACCGCACCCCGTTGAAGATCGACAACTTCCAGACCAGGGCCGCCACGACGTACGAGCAGGCGGCCGGGAGGAAGAAGACCGAGCGGAAGAACGCCTGGGCGAAGCGGAGCCGGTTGACGGCGAGGGCGAGTCCGAGGGCCAGGGCGTAGGTCGCGGGGACGATGAAGAGGGTGAAGACGACGAAGGTCCACAGGCTGCTGGTGAAGGCGGAGTCGCCCAGCATGGAGAGGTAGTTGTCGAGGCCGGTGAAGTGGGTGGGGGAGACGGTGTTGTGGGCGTCGAAGAAGCTGAGGTAGACGCTCCAGGCGAGGGGTACGTACGTGAAGAGGGCGAGGCCGATGGCGAATGGGCCGACGAAGACCCAGAACCAGAGGTTCCGGTTCTGCGGCCCGAGCAGCCGCGCGGACAAAGGATGCCTCATTCAGGCCGACTTCCGTACGCGCCGCAGCTCGGTGTTGGTCTTGCGGACCACCGCCCGCAGCTCGCTCTCCGGGTTCGCGCCGTCCTTGATGACGCGGCTCAGCGCGTCCTGGTAGGCGACCTTGGCCGCGGGCGTCCACAGCAGGGGCTCCGCGTAGCCGTACTCGGTCGCCAGCCGCACCGCGTCGGCCGCCGCGCCGTCCCGGAGCCGCTCCGCCTTCTTGGCGAGGGAGGTACGGGCCGGGATGTGGAACCCGTACGACAGCGCGAAGTCCTCCTGGTAGTCCGTCCGGTCGACCCACAGCCACTTGGCGTACGCCTTCGCCGCCGCTTTGTCCTTGCTGCGGGCACTGACGGCCGTGGCGTACGCGCCGACGGGCACGGCGGGCTTGCCGCCAGCCCCGTCCTTCGGGAACGGCAGCACCCCGAAGTCGTCGCCGAGCGCCTTCTTGATCTGCGGCAGCGCCCACAGCCCGGACCACTGCATCGCGGTCAGCCCCTGGATGAAGGCCGACGGGTCGGACCAGTCGGCGGGCGCGCCGAGCAGCAGCGACTTCTCCGCGTAGAGCCGGTGAACCTTGCCGAGCACGCGGGCGGCGGCCGGATCGTCGAACCCGGTCTTCCCGTCCTCGGTGATGAGCGACAGCCCCGCCGCGAACAGCGGCGTCCCGCCGAGCACGCCCACCCCGCCGTCGTTCCCGAGGAAGAGCCCTTTGGTCTTCTTGCCCTTGAGCTTCTCGGTCAACTGCTTCGCGGCGTCGACGAGCGCGTCGAGCGTGTCCGGCGGCTGGACCCCGGCGGCGGAGAGGAGGCTCTTGCGGTAGTAGAGGAGTTGGGTGTCCACGACCTGCGGAATGCCCCAGACCTTGCCGTCGTAGATCTTGGGCGCCAGGACGGTGCTGTTGAAGTCGCCGCGTACGTCACCCGAGACGAGATCGGTGAGGTCCACGACCTGTCCGCCCCGGATCTGGTCCAGGGAGGGCCCGTTGACCTCGAAGACGTCGGGCCCGGAGTCGGTGAGCAGGGCGGCGGCAGTCTGCTGATCGTAATTACCCGGCCGCCACTGCACGGTGACCTTGGCCTTGCGGTACGCGGCCGCGTACCGCTTCACGGCCTGCTCGGCACCGGCTTCGCCGTACTGGTGATACCACTGCGACAGCGCGGGCGCCCCGCTGGAACCCCCGCCCTCACGCCCGGTGTTGGAACCACAAGCGGCGACGAGCCCACCGGCCAGGGCGATGCTTCCGCCGCTTGTCAGGAGTCGCCTGCGACTGATCGTCATGGCACGTATCCCCTCGTTCCCGCTTGATTCCGCTCGTTTCCGCACGTTTCTTTGGCCGCCTGCGATCGTATGGCTCAACGATCAACGATGGAGGGGGTTTGTGGTAGGGGGATTGCGGGCGTGTGTCGGAGCGGGACTTGGACTGCTGGCGGCCTTGGCGTCGAGGTGGAGTCGGTTGAGGGTGGCAGGCCATTTCGGCGAGTGGGAGGGGGCGTCCCTTTGGCTAGGGTGAGGGCGCGGTGGGTTCTATCACCTGTGCCGGATTTTGCGGAAGTGAGTAAAAACCGGGGTATGTCAATCGGAAGTGGCAGGTCACGGCATGTGGTCCCCGCGTATGCGGGGGTGGTCTCCCGAACCCGAAGATCGCCGCAGCGTTCGCGGGGTGGTCCCCGCGCGTGCGGGGTGGCCCTGACCCACCCCAGCCCCGGCCTGTTCCGGTGTGTGGTGGCGCTTGCGCCGAGACGGCACAGCGGCGGAGGACACCGATGATGGAGCCCCTCCGCCGGAGGCACCGGCGTAGCGTTCCCGTCATGGCGAGCGAACAGCACTTGGGCACCAAGGTCCGGCGCTTGCGCCGGCTGGCCGACCTCACGCAAGAAGGGCTGGCGGAAGCCTCAGCCGTATCAGTCGACGTGATCCGCAAGTTGGAACAGCAGCGTCGAGGCTCCGTGGCTCTGCCAACTCTGCACGCGCTCGCGCACGGCCTCGGAGTGGAGTTGACCAGCCTCATCGGCGATCCACCCGGAGCACCGTCCACGGGTGAGGCGGACTCGCCGCAATTGGTGGCGGTGCGCCGCGCCATCATGCCTCCGCTGTTCGCCGCTCCGGCTGAACCCGCTGGCCCGGAGAAGCTGACCCCATCGCACCTACGCGCCGAGATTACCGACGGCTGGACGCTCTACCACGACGCGCAGTTCGGCCGGCTGATGGAGCTCCTGCCCGGCATCATCGTGGACGCGCGCTTCGTGGCCTCCGTCGGCAATTCCGACGAGCGCGCCGCGGGTCAGGCAGCCTTGGGCAAGGCCCTGCAACTCGGCGGACATCTGGCCATCCGCATGGGCAAGACCGACCTGGCGCTGTCCTCGCTGGAGCGAGCCATGGCCGCTGCTGACGCATCGTCGGACCCGCTCCTCGCCCCGATGATCGCCAACTCCGTGGCATGGGCCTACCAGCGGCAGAACCGGCTGGATGACGCTACAACGCTCGCCGTCCACGCCGCCGACGCCGTCGAGCACGGTCGTCGTACGGGTGAAGCTGACGGGACGCGCGTATGGGGCGGGTTGCTGATGTCCGCCGCGACCAGCCACGCCAGAGGCGGTGACTACGACCGCGCCGACGACCTGATGCGCACCGCCGAGCAGGCCGCCAAGCGGCTGGCGCGGCTTCCGAAACCCGTGAATGGCAAGCTGTTGAGCATCTTCAGCATGTCGTCGGTCCGCGTCGAACGGGTACGGCTGGCGGTGCAACACAGCCGCCCGGAGGAAGCGTTGGCCTTGGCCAAGGGGATGCGTCTGTCGAAGGATGTACCTCCGTCGTGGCGTACGTGGTTGCTCCTGGACGTGGCGCGGGCGCACACGGATGTCGGCGATGCCGAAGGCGCGGTAAAGGCGCTGGAATCGCTCAAGCGTCAGGCCCCGACGTGGATGCGGCACCACACACTCGCCGTGTCGATCGTCTCGGACCTGAGGGACGGCGCTGCGCGCCCGCCGGGGCTGCGGGCGCTGGCGGCGTTCCTGGGCGTTGACGAATAGCGTTGAAAAACTGGGGCGTTGTGCCCCTGGGGATCGGCTCACCGTGGCGGCATGCTGCCCGCATGAAGCCGGAGATCCGCCCGAGCCACGTGGTCGCCCGACAGGTCGGCAAGACCACCGGAGCGCGCATACGGGAGCGGCGGGGGAAGCGCGCTCTACAACTCCGGCGTGAGCCCCGACCGGCGCGCGAGGTTCATCAGGTCGGGGCGGCTCCGCTGGTGGAGGGTGAAGAGGACGCGGAGGACTTCGCGGGCCATGGGGTGGATCTCCGCCATCTGCGGTGCGATCTCGTGGGCGCGCTTGAGCGCCTCTTCCGCGCCTCGGATGTCGCTGAGGTCGAGACGGGCCCGAGCCGTGTCGATGCAGAGCCGCCCGATGCGGTTCGCGCCGAGCCCCGGCGGCGGGCTGTCCATGAGAGGCTGCGCCATTTCGGATGCCCGGTCGGGACGGGCCAGTTCGACGTGCGCGGCCAGCTCGTACAGCGCCTGATTCCCCGGCCCGAAGGTGAGGTTGTGCAGCAGTACGTCACGCGGGAACCGCTCGGCAAGAGCCTTGGCGTGGTCGTTGTGGGCTTCCCATGCGTTGCGGTCCTTCGCCCTGCTGGCGAGCACGACGCCGCGGAGGTGGAGCGAGCCGAGCGATATGGCCGCTTCGGGGGTGTCCGCCGGGTGCGTCTGCTCGTACCGGACGATGGCCCGGTCGACGATGACGAGCCCGTCGCCGTACTCGCCCGCACTCTGGTACGTACCGGCCTCGTTCCACGCCGCTCCGGCCACGGCGTCCGGGTTCCACGTCTGCATGGCCGCCCATTGCTGGCGGGACACGATCACGTCGGCCAGGCCCGCCTGCGAGAGCCGGTGAGCGACGGCGTACGCACATCCGTACAGGTCGGCGAGCTGCCCCCACGCCTGCGCGTCGCCGCCCGCTGTGAGGGCGACGGCCGTTGCCTGACCGAGGAGCTTCGGCAGTTTGCGGAGGAGTTCCAGATAGCGGGTGTCGGCGCGGAGCTGGGTGGCTTCGCGCAGGCCGGTGGCCAGCTCAGGTAGGGGTGGGACGTCTTCCCTGGGGAGCGTGTGCCGACGCACGGCCGCCCGCAACTCGTCCAGCAGGACGCGCTGTTCGCTCGGGTCGCTGAACGGCGTTCCGTAGATGCGATCCGTCGTGATCCGCATGGCCTTGGCCGCCGCGGCGACCGTGGGAGGCGTGGCGGTGCGCGTACCGTCCTCCACTTTGCGGAGCAGCGACGCCGAGACGCCCATCCGACGGGCCAGCTGCCCTTGGCCCCACCCCAGGGCCTTTCGCAGGACCGCGATGTTCTGACCTGCGGTGGGTGTCGAGTCGCTCATGCGGGCCACTTTTCCACGGTCGTAAGGGCAGTCATCCCAACTGCCTTGGTCGGTAAGGGGACTGTGTCACTTTTGTGTTAACTGATCTTGGTCGTAGCGCGTTGACTGGTGCATGTACTGGTTGATGAGGCTAGGGGACGCCGTGGCGGTCGGGCCTGAGCCGCAGCCGGTTCGGGAGCGCGAGAGCCAGGTGTGAACGGAGCTGGGGTGGCTGCACTCATGAGGAGCGCGGGACGGGCGGAGCTTTCCCGGCTCATGGCCGAGCGGGGCGTCGACGGGGTGCTCGTCATACCCAAGACGCTGACCCCGGAAGCCGGGTCACGCGAATTCCCTTGCCCCTTGGGGCGAACCGATCACGAGGAGACGACAGCGTTGAGCTGTATCTACCGGTACGTACCGTGGACGATCGTGCAGGACCCGGCGACGTACCCCGAATACCGCGCCGACTGCGTCACCGGCGAGGACGAGGACTGCGGCGAGATGATCCGTGCCGGAAGCCCTGACTGGATCGAGGAGTGGATGCGCCGCCATACGCAGGCCACCGGGCACAGGGACTACCGCCGTACGGTCACCGACTACGCACTCCTCGAACCGCCGGATGAGCTCCGTGGCCTTCGTCCGGCGCTGCCGTCCGGGCTACTGGGGCGGGATGAAGGGTGAGTCGGGTGTGCGCGTTCGCCGTGACGGCGGCGTCGTTCGTCGGCGTGCCGGCACTGGTGCTGACCGTCGGTATTCGCCCCTGAAGAAGCTGATGAGGCCTCTCCGGCCACATCGTCTTGGTGGGGAGGGCGAGCGTCACGCCTGCGGCGACGGGCCGGTGCTCCCGACGTCGTTCAAGCCCCGGCTTCCACCGCTGGTAGTGCCCCGGACCGGCCGTGCCTACAGAGTTGTTGGCCACATGGCCCTGCGGTGTGAGCATGAGGGGCCGTGGCTCCTCAGCGACACCGGAACGCGCCGCTGCTCGGCGTGTGGCACCGAACGGGCGCTGACGTACGAGGCGTTGTGGTGCGCGCTCGACGCGTCGGCTTCGTGGGTGGCCTCGGCGCAGTCTGTGGGGGCGACGTGTGCCTGTATCGGGACGTGTGTGCTGCTGCTTGAGCGACAGCACACGGCCCCGGCCCCGGCCGCCGTGCCACCGACCATGAAGGGTGCTTCGGTGGCGTCGGACGTGGTGAACGGTCACGTCGACTGAGGTCCGTGGTTGCGGCGGGCACTTCGGTGGGGCTTCTTGCGTTGTTCCGGTGACGGGTCCTTGAGTTAGGGGTGGGCGTTTGTGTCGTAGGTCGGAGTCTGCGGAAGTGAGTAAAAACCTGCGTCTGCCGACCTAAAGCAGCAGGTCACGGCCTGTGTTCCCCGCGCACGCAGGGCCCCCACCAAGTCCCCACCCCTCACCCCAACCGAAACCTCAACCGGCAAATCACCGCATCCGTATCCCTCCGCACCGCATGCGCCATCACCGCCCCCCGCTGGTTCTGAAGCAGCCGCTGCCACACATGCGCGGGCTCGACCTCCGGTATAAGCACCGTGACCCGGTTCGACGGGTGGCGATCGGTCATGGTCTGCACGTAGTCGACGATGGGGCGGCCCAGCGCCCGCGTAGGGGCGGGGAGTTCGACCAGGTCGACGCCCGGTTGCCATAGTTCCCAGTCGCGGCGCAGGGATTCGGCCGCGCGGCGGCCCTCCGCGTCCGGCTGGGTGACCGTTACCGCCCGCACCTCGTCGCCCAGCGACACGGCGGCCGTCAGGGCCTCGCTGGTGAGGCGGGACAGGTGGGAGACGGGCACGATCACGACCGAGTGGCAGCGGTGCGGGGGCTCAGGGACGCGGCCCAGGCCGAGGCGGGTGCCGATGCGGCCGTAGGCGCGGTGGACGGTTTCGAAGGCCAGGACCAGTACCGGGAGCATCAGGACGATCAGCCAGGCGCCGTCGGTGAACTTGGTGGCGGTGACCACGATCGCCGAGACGCCGGTGAGGAGGGCGCCGAAGCCGTTGAGCAGGGCCTTGGCGCGCCAACCGGCGGAGCGTTCCTGCCGCCAGTGGCGGACCATGCCCACCTGGCAGATGGTGAAGCCTACGAACACGCCGATCGCGAAGAGCGGCACCAGCGTATTGGTGTCGCCGGCGGAGATGACGAGCAGGGCGGCGGAGACGGCGGCCAGGGCGAGGACCCCGTGCCGGTGCACCTGGCGGTCGGCCTTGAGGCCGAAGACGTGGGGGAGGAAGTTGTCGCGGGCCAGCAGGGCCATCAGGACCGGGAGGCCGCCGAAGGAGGTGTTCGCCGCGAGGGCCAGCAGGATCATGGTCGCGAACTGGACGACGTAGAAAGCCCAGTTGTGGCCGAGCGAGGCGTCCGCCAGCTGCGCCAGGACCGTCACGCCCTCCGTCGGCTGGAGGTGGAAGCGGCCGATGAGGACGGAGAGGCCGATGAGCATAATGCCCAGCAGCGCGCCCAGGGCGATCTCCGTGCGTTGGGCGCGCCTGGCCGCCGGGGCGCGGAAGCTGGGGACCGCGTTGGCGACCGCCTCGACGCCCGTCAGTGCCGAACAGCCCGAGGCGAAAGCTTTCAGCAATAGCAGTGCGCCGACGCCGGTCGCGCTGTCGCCCAGCGCCGACGCGTGACCCGCGGACGCGGCCGTACTCACGGGGGCGGAACGGAACAGGCCCACCACGACGATCGTCAGGATCGAGCCGACGAAGACGGCGGTCGGCACGATGAACGCCTTCGCCGAGTCGACGATCCCGCGCAGATTGATGCCCGTGACCAGGGCGAGCACGCCCAGGCAGAGCCACACCCGGTCCCCGTACAGCGCGGGGAAGGCGGAGGTGAGGGCGGCGACGCCGGCCGTCGTGGACACGGCCACGTTCAGTACGTAGTCCAGGACGAGGGACGCCGCCGTCACCAGGCTCATACGGCGGCCCAGATGCCGCTTGGCGACCGCGTACGAGCCGCCGCCGTCCGGGAACGCCGCGATGACCTGCCGGTACGAGGCGACCAGCACCGCGAGCAGGGTGGCTATCGCCAGCGTCACCGGCAGCGTGAAGCCGAGGCCGTGCGCCCCCGCCGCCGCCAGGACGAGGACGATGGACTCCGGTCCGTACGCCACCGACGCCATCGCGTCCAGGGACAGGGCCGCCAGGCCCTGAGTGGCCGTCAGCCGATGTCGGTCCTCCGCCGCGGGCCCACCGCCCGGGGGTTCCTCGGCGGTCCCGGCGGCCCGTTGCTGCTTCTTGGCCAGCGTGGACATCTCTTCGCATACCTCCGTGAAGTGGGAGGACCAGCGTGAGCGCGATCAGACGGCCGGGCGCAGCGCCTTGGCGGCGTCTTGGCGCTCCGCGCCGGGATCTTCACGCGTCCTTGACGCGGCCGGGCGTGGTCGGACGCCGGCGCGCCGCACCTGTGTCAGAACGCCGTCAAGCTCTGCGCCGCACACGTCAGCGACGTGTCAACGCCGCCGTACGGGGCAGCGCGCGGACTTACCGTCCCGGCATGGGACGGCGACGAGAGTTCGGTTCGACACGGCAGCGGCAGCGGAGCGGGGGCCGCGCACAGCGCGCCACACGCCCGTACTCGTCCGAACACGCCCTCGTCACCGACCGGCGCTGGGCGGCCGACCTGCGCGCCGCCCTGTACTGCTCCGGCGCGCTCGGCGCGCTGCTGATCCTCATCGACCTCGGCCGGGGCGGCCTCGACGCCGCCCGCGCGGGCTGCTGGACGGGCATCGCGCTGCTGCTCTTCGTCGTGCTCTTCCCGCCGCGCGTGCGCGCGGGCGACGGCTGGCTGGCCGTACGCGGCCTGCTGCGCGAGCGGCTCGTACGGACCGACGTGCTCACCCTCGTACGGTCCGCCGACGGCATGGCGCCCCGGCTGATCCTGCGCGACGCGGGCGGCCGGCGCGTCGAACTGGACCCCAAGGTCCTCGCCGCCAACCCCCTCCTGTGGCACCTCCTGGACACCGGCGCCCGCCGGTCCGCGGCGCACGGCTTCCTCCGCGACGGCGCGGCGGAACTGCGCGCCCTCGCCGACCGCATCGACGGCGAGGGGGCCGAGCGGCTGCTGAAGGCCGCGGGTTTCGAATGATCCTGGGAATGACCCTGGGAATGATCCGGCGCCTTAATGCCGTCACGCGCTACGGATCTCGGATCTCCCTCACCCCGTCCCCAACCCGTACGAAACCCCCGTCAGCCGCTCCGACACCGCCCACAGCCCCGCACTCGTCGTGTCGTTCAGCGTCCACCGCGCCCGCAGCGACCGGCCCGGAGCGCCGCGCAGCTGGTTGCGGGGCCCGTAGAAGCCGTCCTGGACGACGCCGGGAGCCGTGGCCGCGTACAGGGTGGGGAGCGCGCCGCCCTCGGGGCTCTGGGCCACGATGCCGTTGACGGCCTCGACCATCCGCTCGGCCGTCGCGCGGCCCTCCATCCGGATGCCCGCCGTCTGGAGGTTCGTCGCCGCGTAGCCGGGGTGCGCGGCGACCGACAGCATGTCCGTACCGGCCGCCGTGAGCCGCCGGGCCAGTTCATGGGTGAAGAGCAGATTGGCGCTCTTGGAGCGGCCGTAGGCGATCCAGCGCCGGTAGCGGTGCTCCATGTTGAGGTCGCGCGGGTCCACGCAGCCCAGGAAGTGGAAGCCGCTGGAGAGGGTGACCACGCGTGCGCCCGCGCGCGTGGCGAGCAGATTCGGCAGCAGCAGACCCGTCAGCGCGAAGTGCCCCAGGTGGTTGGTGCCGAACTGCATCTCGAAGCCGTCGACCGTCCTGCGCGCCGGCAGCGCCATCACGCCCGCGTTGTTGATCAGCAGGTCCAGCCGGTCGGCGCCGCCCGCGTGGTCCGGGAAGGACGCCGCGAAGTCCCGTACGGACGCGAGATTCGCGAGGTCCAGCGGCGCGAACCGAACGTCCGCGCCCGGCACGCTCTCCCGTACGCGCCGCTCGGCGGCCCGGCCGCGCGCCTCGTTGCGGCAGGCCATCACCACCTTCGCGCCGCGCCGGGCGAGTTCGCGGGCGGTCACCTCGCCGAGGCCGCTGTTGGCGCCGGTCACCACCGCCGTGCGGCCGCTCTGGTCGGGGATGTCGTGCGCGGTCCAACCCGTCACGTGCTCTCCTCACCTCGCTGTTCCGGTCAGGCTAACCAGCCGGAACGCACCGCACCCGTGGGACAGGCAGGGCCTAAGGAGTGAGCCGTACCGGCAGGCTCTGCGTGCTGTTCCCGACGAAGCTCGGCAGCGGCGCCAGCTCCGCGTCCGGGACGGCCTGCGCCAGCTCGGGATAGCGGGCGAAGAGCCGGTCGAGGGCGATGGTCGCCTCCAGCCGGGCCAGCGGCGCGCCGAGGCAGAAGTGCGGGCCGTGGCCGAAGGAGAGGTGGCGGGCCCCGAGGCGGGTCACGTCGAAGCGGTTCGCGTCCGGCCCGTACGTCCGCGGGTCGCGCCCGGCGGCGGAGTACGAGGCGAGTACGGGCGTGCCCTCGGGGATGACCGCGCCGCCGACCTCCAGATCGGTCGTGGGGTAGCGGAACGGGAAGTGGCTGACAGGGCTGTCGTAGCGGAGGGTCTCCTCGACGACGGCGGACCACGACACCGTCCCGGTCCGTACGAGCTCCAGCTGGTCGGGGTGCGCGCACAGCGCCCGTACCGCGTTGTTGATCAGGTTCAGGGTCGTCTCATGGCCCGCGATGATCATCAGCAGCAGAGTGCCGACCAGCTCCCGCTCGCTGAGCCGGTCGCCGTCCTCCTCGCGGGCGGCGATGAGCGCGCTGGTCAGGTCGTCGCCCGGCGCGGCCCGGCGGACCTCGGCCACATGGGTGAGGATCGCGACGATCTCGCGGTTGGCGGACAGCACCTGGGCGGGTTCGACGACGGTGCTGACTACGACATTGGACAGCTCGTGCAGCCGGTCGTGCAGCTCGGCGTCCACGCCGAGGAGTTCGCAGATGACGCTCATCGGCAGCGGGTACGCGAAGTGCTGCCGCAGGTCCACCACGCCGTCCGCGTCCGCCGCGCCGGGCAGCCGGTCGAGGAGGTCCTCGGTCAGCTTCTCGATCCGGGGGCGCAGCGCGTCGACGCGGCGCGCCGTGAACGCCTTGGTGACCAGGGAACGCAGCCGCCGGTGGTCGGCCCCGTCGGCCGTGGTCATCCCCTCGACGGTGGCGAAGGTCTTGAGCGGCCAGCCCGGCGGAATCCCGCCCGCCCGCAGCACCGCGAAGTGGCAGGCGTTCTTGGCGACGTCGGGGTGGCCGAGGAACTCCTTCAGCTCCTCGTGGCCGGTGACGGCGAACGCGGCGACGTCGCCGGGGAGCGTCACGGGCGCCGCCGCGCCGCGGGCGCGCAGCTGCTCGTTGACGGCGTGCTGGCCCGCCCCGGTGGGGTCGAGGAGGTGCGGAGCGGACGCGGAGGCGGGTGCGGCGGGGGGAACGGTCATCTCGGGTCTCCAAGGGCCGTGGCGGCGAGGGCGGGCCGGCTGAACCGTACGGGCAGGGCCGCCAGTTCCTTCGTCCATGGTGACGCGGCCCACGTCAACGCGGACTCCTCGACGGCGAGTTCGAGGTCGGGCAGCCGGTGCCGCAGGGTGTCCACGGCGGTACGGGCGATCAGCCGGGCCGGGTCCTGGGCCGGGCAGGTGTGCGGGCCCGCGCCGAAGGCGAGGTGCGAGCGGTTGCCGACGACGGGCCGGCCGTCGGCGGGCAGCACCTCGGGGTCGGCGTTGGCGCCCGCGAGCCCGAGGACCAGCATGTCGCCGGCGCGCACGTCCTGGCCGCCGAAGGACAGGTCGCGGGTGGCGTAGCGGGCGGGGAAGTTCTGGGTCGGCGGGAACCGCCACAGCACCAGGTCGAGCGCGTCGTCGACGGTGAGGTGGCCGCGCGAGAGGGAGGAGCGGAAGGCCGGGTCGGTGAGCAGGATCAGCAGCGTGGTGGCGATCCAGTTCCCGGTGGTCCGGTTGCCCGCGACGATGGTCACCACGATGTTGTGGAGCAACTCCTCGTCGCCGAGCCCGGCGTCGTGCCCGAGCAGCCAGGAGACCAGGTCGTCGCCGGGCGCGCGGCGCTTCTCCTCGATCAGGTCGCTCAGCATGGCGGACATCCGGACGCTGGCCGCGGGGGACTCGGCGGTGGCGGCGACGGTGGTGGTGATCGCCTCGACCAGCGGCGGCCCGGCCTCCGCGCCGATGCCCAGCAGCCCGGTGACCACGTGCAGCGGCAGCGCGCGGGCGTACTGGCCGACCAGCTCGGCTTCCGTCCCGTGCGCGGCGAACTCCCCGATGAGCCGCTCGGCGGTGGCCCGTACGGAGCGGATCAGCTCGTGCCCGTTGACGCGGGCCAGCGCGTCGGCGACGGCCCCGCGCATCCGCCGGTGCTGCTGCCCGTCCGCGTACAGCAGGGCGGGCCGCCAGCCGACCATGGGCAGGACGGGCGAGTCGCGCGGCACCCGGCCCTCGCGCAGCGGGGTCCAGCGGCGCGGGTCGTGCGAGAAGTACTGCTCGTCGCGGGTGAGATGGAGCAGCTCCCGGTGGCCGAGGACCAGCCAGGCGTCGAGTCCGGGGGCGAGCGATACGGGCACGACCGGGCCGTGCTCCGCGCGCATCCGCTCGTACAGGGCCGCCGCGTCGCCGTCCATCGTCGGCCCGTACAGCGGTATGCGGGCGGTGCTGGTCATGACGGCTCCGGGGCGAGCGGCGCCGCGGTCGCGGCGGGGGCGGTGTTGAGTGCGATGAGGTGCGTGACCAGCGAGATCAGGGCCTTGAGCGAGGACCGGTGCTCGCGGGCATCGCAGATCACCAGGGGGGTGCGGGGGAGCAGGTCGAGGGCGGTGCGCAGCTCGCCCTCGTCGTGCAGGGCGCTGTCCGGGAAGGCGTTGACCGCGACCGTGAACGGCACGTCGAGGTCCTCCAGATGACCGATGGCGTCGAAGGAGGCCGACAGGTCGCGGGTGTCGACGAGGGCGAGCGCGCCGAGCGCGCCGCGCGCCAGGTCTTTCCAGGCGGGCAGGAAGCGGTGCTGTCCGGGGGTGCCGAAGAGGTAGAGCACCAGCTCGCCGCCGAGGGTGATGCGGCCGAAGTCGAGGGCGACGGTGGTGGTGGTCTTGGCGGAGGGCGGCGCGGTGTCCACGCGGGCGCCCGCCTGGGT
This sequence comes from Streptomyces sp. NPDC057654, assembly GCF_042800135.1. Taxonomy (NCBI): domain Bacteria; kingdom Bacillati; phylum Actinomycetota; class Actinomycetes; order Kitasatosporales; family Streptomycetaceae; genus Streptomyces; species Streptomyces sp. NPDC057654. Next base: position 15,606 of record NZ_JBHVHQ010000040.1, read on the forward strand.
CATGGTCGCCTCGGTGGAGAGCGGTTTGATCTCCGAGACGGTGTTGATGAGGGTGGTCTTGCCGACGCCCATCGGGCCGACGACGAGGATCTTGGCGGCGCCGGAGACGCTGGGGCTCACGTAGACGTCGGAGTCGTCGGCCATGTGGGAGCCGTCAACTGCGTCTGAGCCGGTCACGTCCGAGTCGGCCGCATCGGAGTCGGTTGCGTCCGGGTCGGTCACGCCGGAGTCGGCCACGTACCCGCTGGTCCCGTCCGCGGTGTCGGCGGCCGCCGCGTCGCTGCTCACTCTCGTCCCACCTGCCACGCCCACCACGTCAGAGTTTCGCTTCGAGCCCATCAAGCACCTTTCTCAGCAGGTCCATATCGGCGCGCTCGGCGACCGGTACGGGCGGCCTCGCCCTGATATGGCCCCAGTCGATGAGATCCGCGAGCAACACCCGCACCACGGCCGGGGACTGGCCCAGATGGGCGGCGACCTCCGCCACCGACAGCAGGCCCTGGCAGCGTTCCACGATCCGCCGGTACTCGGGTTGGAGCGACGGATCGGGGGCGCTGCCCGAGGCCCGTACGAGCGTCTCCAGCGCCAGCTCCTCCCGCGAGGAACCCACCCGTCCGCCCGTGATCACATAGGGCCGCACCGCGTCGGTGGTCCGCTCCTCCCCGGGCCCGGTCATGACTCGGGGTTCACCGGTTCCCGTGGCTGGCTGCTCAGGTGCGCCCCGATTCTGGCCACCAGCAGCTGCATCTGCTGGGCGACCAGGCCGACGTCGGCGTCCGCCTCGGTGGCCACCCCGAGGGACGCGCTCACCCCGGCCGAGGTGAAGAGGATGAATCCGCTCTCCGACTCGACCATCAACTGCCGTACGCCCGCGCTCTCCCCGAACAGCAGGGCCGCCGCGCTCCGGCTGGTCACCGTCATCGCCGCACAGGCCGCGGCCAGCGACTCGGCCTCGTCCAGCCCCAGCCGCGGCACATCGCCGGAGAGCCCCTCGGCCGACTCGTGGCCCATCCGCAGGCCGTCCTCGGAGACGACGACGGCGTGCCGCACGCCCGGTATCCGCGTCAACGGGCGGAGCATCCAGCCCACATCGGGGAGTTTGGAAATCGTGCCGGCCATCAGCGGCCTCCTTCTTCCTCGTCGGTGGGGGAGCCGGCGCCGGGGGGAGCGGCGTCGGCCTCGCCGAGCTGTGCGCGGCCGAGCCGGGTGCCCTGGACCACGCTGGCCACGGACGCGCCGGCCGCCTCGGGGGTCCACGGCCGTTCGTCGGCCGACGGTACGGGGGGTGCCGGCGCGGCGGCCGGGGCCTGGGCGTTCTGCGCCGTGCCGGGGGGCCGGCGGCGGCTGCGGCGCTGCGGCAGGGCGTTGGGGGCGGGCTGGGGGGCGGCGTCGCCGGACGGCGCCTCGGCCCCGTCTCGTACGGCCTCCTCGTTCCGTACGGCCTCCTCACGTACAGGGCGTGCAGGGCGTGCGGGGCGTACCGGCGCGGGAGCCGACGGCTGCGCCGGAATCACCGCCGGGCGCGGCGGGGCGACGACCGGAATCGGCTCCTCCAGCGTGGGCTCGGTCAGCAGCCGGTGCGGTATGAACACGACGACGCGCGTCCCGCCGTACGCGGAGGCCGTCGACAGTTCCACGCCGAACCCCAGCTCCCGCGACCAGCGGCCCACGCACGCGAGCCCCAGCCGGGGCACCGCGCCGAGCTGCGCGAGGTCCAGTTCGTCGCGGAGCTGGGCGGTGGCCTGACGCAGTACGTCCGGGGGCATGCCGAGCCCCGCGTCGTCGATCTCGATGACGGCCCCGGCGGCGACCTCCCGCACGGAGACGGCGACCTGGGTGCGGGAGGGGGAGAAGACCGTGGCGTTCTCCAGGAGTTCGGCCACGGCGTGCATCAGGCCCTCGACGGCGGGCGCCATCGCGTACAGCGACTGCCCGCCGTGCACGTCCACCCGCCCGAACTCCACGATCCGCGACTGCGCTCCGCGCACGCAGTCGAAGAGCGTCACGGGCCGGGTCTCGCGCCGGGCGGGCCAGATCCCGCACATCACGAGGAGCGTCTGGGCCTTGCGGGTCATCTGGGCGGCGGCGTGGTCGGCCGCCATGACCTGGGCCATCAGCGGGGCCTCGGAGACCTCGCGGCCGAGCCCGTCCAGGACCTGCTGCTGCACGGTCGCCATCGCGTGCACGTTCCTGGCCACCGACTCGAACGACGCCTGGACCGAGTCGCGCAGCGAACGCTCCCTGCGGGCCGCCTCGTCGAAGTCGGCCCGTACGGCCGCGAGCCGGGCGGCCTCGGCGGCGTTGCCGTCCGCCAGCTCCGTCAGGCGCTCGACGTCGGCGTTCAGGCGCGCGGAGTCCGCTGTCAGGCGCGCGGAGTCCGCAGCCAGGCGCGTGGAGTCGGATATCAGGCGCGTGGTGTCGGCGCGGGCCGCCCGGAGCGCGCCGCGCAGCCGCAGCGCCCAGGACGCCAGGAGCGCCGCGCAGATCAGCAGCAGGGCCGCGACGGCGACGACGGTCACGGCGGCGGCACCGGTTACCGAGAACGCTTGGGTCATGGGTTTCCTCGAACGGTGTACGGCAGAGGCAGCCAGGAACCCGTGGGGCGCGACCGTGGACCAGGGGATGAGAGGGATCAAGGCCGGCAAAATACTACTGATCAAGTGGGCGAAATCGAGGGGCTGTCGGACAATCAGCGGAGAAAACAAGCCAAAGATCTTCCACTTGGCGTCAGCGCGGGGAGCGGGGCCGGTGCTGGAGCCCGAGTTGAGGCCGGTGTCATGGCCGATCGGCGCCGGGGCGGGATCAACCGATATCGCCAATGATCAGACCTGAAGTCGCATTCAGCCGCGGCCCGTACGATCACGCCGGTGATCCATGACATATCCGTGACAACGCTGCTCCTGCTCTGCCTGGCCGCCGCGGCGGCCGGCTGGATCGACGCCGTCGTGGGCGGCGGGGGCCTCCTCCAACTCCCGGCGCTGCTCGTCGGCCTCCCGCACGTCCCGCCCGCGTACGTGCTGGGCACCAACAAGGCCGTGGCGATCGTCGGCACTTCAGCCGCCGCCATCACCTATACGCGCAAGGCCCCGCTGGACGTACGGACGGCGGTGCGCATCGGGCTCGCCGCGGCGGGCGGCTCACTGGCCGGGGCCTTCTTCGCGGCAGGCATCGACAGCGCGGTGCTGCGGCCGCTGATCATGGTCATCCTGCTGGCCGTCCTCGCGTTCGTCCTGCTGCGGCCGGCGTTCGGCACGGCGACGCCGACGGGGCCGGTGACCCGCCGCCGGACGGTGGCCGCCATCCTCGTCGCGGGCCTGGGCATCGGCTTCTACGACGGGCTGATCGGACCCGGCACCGGCACCTTCCTGGTCCTGGCGCTCGTCGCGATCCTGCACATGGACCTGGTCACGGCCTCCGCGACCTCCAAGGTCGTCAACGTCTGCACCAATGTGGGCGCGCTCATCACCTTCTCCGTGCAGGGCACGGTGCTCTGGCAGCTCGCCGCGCCCATGGCCCTGTTCAACCTCATCGGCGGCGCGACGGGCGCGCGGATGGCGCTGAAGCGGGGGAGCGGGTTCGTCCGGGTGGTGCTGGTCGTGGTCGTCGTCGGGCTCGTCGCCAAGCTCGGCTACGACCAGTGGGGCGGGTGAGGCGCACGCGCGTGCTCGGGGCGAGGCGCACGCGCGTGCTCGGGGCGAGGCGCACGCGCGTGCTCGGGACGAGGCCCACGTGCCTGCTCGGGGCGAGGCCCACGTGCCCGCTCACGAGGACTGTTCCGCAGCCGTTCGCCGATTGTTGGGACGCAATCCGCCGGACGGGGCATGTACGAAAAGACGGTGAGGAAATCGTTTTGGTACGGGAGTGAACCAGGTGCGTACGGCTAGCCTGTCGGTGACCTTCCAGAAGCGGCGGGGGTGTACGTGCGTCTTTCCCGATGGAGCCGGGCCCGGTGGGGCCGGGCCGTGCTCGCGGGACTCTATGTCGTCACTCTCGCCGCGGCCGTGCCCAGACCGGACGGCGACGGCCGGGACGCCGACTGGACGAGCGCGAAGGCCCAGCGGTTCTGGGGGCCCTCGCGGATGTCGGCCGCCACGCCGCCGCAGGAGGAGCCGGACGACGCCAAGAGCGACAGCGGCGCGAGCGCCGACAGAGCGGCGAAGGCCGACGACGAAGGGGCCGACGACCCGGCCCAGCGCATCACGGGCAGCGCCCGGCACTTCGACGGCATCCCCACGGTCGGCGTCCTCTTCTACGTCGGCGACGACATGAAGAACCACCACTGCACCGCCAGCGTCGTGCACAGCCCCAAGGGCAATCTGCTGGTCACCGCCGGGCACTGCTCGCTGGGCGACCAGGCCGCGTTCGCGCCCGACTACCAGAAGGGCGCGGAGCGCCAGCCGTACGGGGTGTGGGCCGTGGACCGCACGTTCACCGACCCGCGCCGGGACGACTACGGCGACGGCTCCGACCTCGACTTCGCCTTCGCCACCGTCAAGAAGAACGCCGACGGCAAGCAGATCGAGTCCGTCACCGGCGCCAACGTCCTCTCCCGCACGCCCGGCTACGACAATCGCGTGACCGTCATCGGCTACCCCGACTCCGACGACGACCCGGCCGACCGCGCCATCCGCTGCACCGCCATGACCAGCCGCCTCAAGGACTACCGGCAGCTCCGCATGGAGTGCGACGGCTTCTATTCGGGGACCTCGGGCAGCCCGTGGCTGGCACACTTCAACGAGAAGACGAAGACCGGCGAACTCGTCGGCGTGCTCGGCGGTCTCAATGGCGGCGGCCCGGACGGCGACGACGCGGACAAGGTCTCGTACAGCCCGATCGACGACGACGAGATCTTCAAGCTCTACGACGACGCGGTGCACGACCGCGACCCCGACCGAGGAAGCGACGACTGACGGTGTCCGATCCCGATCCCGATCCCGATTCCGACCCCGCCCCCGCCCCTGATTCCACTCCTGCGCCCGGCGACCGGTTCCTGGCCGTCCTGACCACCACCGACAGCGAGGCCGCGGCGCAGTCCCTGGCCCGCGGCGCCGTCGAGGCCAGGCTCGCGGCCTGCGCGCAGATCAGCTCGCCCATCGCCTCCGTGTACCGGTGGGAGGGCCGCGTCGAGACCGCCCGCGAGTGGCAGGTCCTGCTGAAGACGACGGCCGCGCGGTACGAGGCCCTCGCGGCCCACCTCCGCGGCGCGCACGGCTACGACACCCCGGAGATCATCGCGACGCCGATCACGCACGGCGGCGCGGAGTATCTGGCGTGGGTGGCGGCCGAGGTGGAGCCGGGGGCGTAGCCCTGGCGGCCGGGCGGCGCCGGGGAGCTGGTTACCCTGGGGGATTCCCCTCAGTCGCGGCAGCTGTCGTCCCGCTGCCGCGCAGACCAGCAGAACAGGTGTGATTCCCCCGTGCCCCCGATACCCAAAGCAGAGCTGCACCTCCACATCGAGGGCACACTGGAGCCGGAACTGGCCTTCGCGCTGGCCGCGCGCAACGGCGTCGAGCTGCCGTACCTCTCCGAGGACGAGCTGCGCGCCGCGTACTCCTTCGACGACCTCCAGTCCTTCCTGGACCTCTACTACGCGCTGATGGCCGTGCTCCGCACCGAGGACGACTTCGCGGACCTCGCCAACGCCTATCTGGCGCGCGCCAGTGCCCAGGGCGTCCGGCACGCGGAGATCTTCTTCGACCCGCAGGCGCACACCGCGCGCGGCCTGGAGATCGGCGCCGTCATCGAGGGCCTGGCCCGCGCGCTCGACGCCGCCGAGGCGACGCACGGCGTCTCCACCCGCCTGATCATGTGCTTCCTGCGCGACGAGAGCGCCGAGTCGGCGCTGGCGACGTTCGAGGCCGCCCGCCCGTATCTGCACCGGATAGCCGCCGTCGGCCTCGACTCCGCCGAGGTCGGCAACCCGCCCTCCAAGTTCCGCGAGGTCTACGCGCGCGCCCGCGAGGCCGGTCTCAAGTGCGTCGCGCACGCGGGGGAGGAAGGCCCGCCCGCGTACGTATGGGAGGCCCTGGACATCCTCGGTGTGGACCGCGTCGACCACGGGGTGCGCTGCATGGAGGACGACGCGCTCGTCGCCCGGCTCGCCGCCGACCAGACGCCGCTGACGCTGTGCCCGCTGTCGAACGTACGGCTGCGCGTCATCGACACGCTCGCCGACCACCCGCTGCCCGCGATGCTCGACGCCGGGCTGCTGGTCACCGTCAACTCCGACGACCCCGCCTATTTCGGGGGCTACGCCGACGACAACTTCACCGGCGTACGGGACGCGCTCGGCCTCGACGGCGAGACGCTGCGCACCCTGGCGCGCAACTCCTTCCGCGCGTCGTTCCTGGACGAGGAAACCCGCGCGAAGTACCTGGCGGAGGTCGACGCGCACTGACGCGCACTGACGCGCACTGACGCCCGCTGACGCGCACTGACGCCCGCTGACGCGCACTGACGCTCGTTGAGGGGCGGTGGTGTGGGGCGGTGCGGGGCGGTGCGGGCGTTCGGCGGTACGGGCGCCACGGACGTACGGGCTTACGGGCGTACGGGCCCGGGGCCGCGGCGCGGCGACCGGCGGCTCGGGCGCCGGCGCCGGCCGGGCCGCCTGTCCGCGACCAGGCGGCGACGGTCGTCCGCCGTCCGCGGCCACCGGCGTCCATCGGC
>NZ_JBHVHQ010000041.1:0-22226 GCF_042800135.1 Streptomyces sp. NPDC057654
TGTCCGCCCGCCAACTCCCCGACGGCATCGAGGCCGTACGAGTCCACGACGAGCCGTTGCAGCTCCTGACCGGCCCGGGGCACGAGTTCGCCGACGCCGGGGCCATCGTCCCCACGCGGCTCGCCGGGCACCGGATCTGGATGCCCGGAGTCGTCGCGGGCACGGAATGGGCCGCCTATTACGAGGATTTCGCCGCCGCGTTCGGGTTCACCATCGAGGCGACCGGACCCGAGTTCGGCACCGAACCGCTCCTCGACACGCTCGCGAAATCACCGGACCTCGCGACCTTCGTCGGGTCGGAGACCCGTCTCGTCTGGCCGCCCGAGGACGATCTGCGCCGCATCGACGTGCACGACCCGACGCCGGTCTATCCGCACTCCCTGGTCTGGCGCGGCGACAACCCCCACCCGGCCCTCGCCCTGCTCCGCGAACACTTCGCGAACGTCCGTACGCGGCCCGGCGCCGTCGGGACATGGGTGCCCGAATGGGCGCGCTGAGCCGCCGCGGCGCGTTCTACGCCTCCCAGGGAAGTGCCCGCCACGGGCCCGCCGGGTCCTCCATGAGCATCCGGTGCGGCTTGAGCACGCTCGCGTACCAGTCGCCGAACTCGTCGCCGTCGAACCGCAGCAGCCGCCCGAGCGCGTACCCCGCCGAGAACTCCGCCCATGACGCGTAGTGTTCGCGGCTCAGCGCCCCCGCCCGTACGATCGCCGCCCGCGCGACGTCCGCGCCGCACAGCCGCGCGCTGAACCCCCAGCGGGCGAAGTTGACCCCGCGCCCGTAGTCGTAGGCGACCGCGCTGGTGATGACGGTGTCGGGCGGCAGCAGGCCGTCCGCCCTGAAGCGCGCCTCGTAGGCGAGGATGCGTCCGATGACGCGCTGTATCGCGGCGTCGGCGCTCGGCGGGGCCGACAGCTCGTCGAGCGCTTCGGTGCAGGCGCGCCGCCAGTCGTCGTGGGCGGGCGGTACGCGCCAGGCGCGGGTGAGCCGCTGACGCACCCGAAGGGCGAATTCCGGTTCCGCCGGGCTGTTCTCGGCGGCGAGGAGCGTGTCCATCTGCTCCTCCCAGTCCCGCGCGGTGGTCGTGCCCCACAGGTCGTGGAGGAGCTGGCTGTCCTGTTCGTAGTCGTCGTAGACGTCGTCGAGGTCGTTCCACATCACGCCGTTGGTCACGGCCAGCAGCGCCCCGCAGCCGAGCCCGTGGGCCAGCGGGCCGCTCAGGGGGCCGGTGGCCTTGGTGAGCAGCCGCATGGGCCGCTCGTTCCGCGGAAAGCCCCGGGCGGCCTTCTTGGACACACGCCTCCAGCGCATGAGGTCGCGCGGGCGGGCCGTCAGATACATCTCGACGGGCGTCCCGGGATTGACCAGGAGGGCGAGGCGCGGATCGGCCCAGCTGCGGGCGAGGGTGTCCAGGGAGGTGCGTACGGCGACGATGCCGGGGCGGCGCGGCAGCCGCTCGCCGACCGTACGGACGATCAGACAGCCGCTGGATATGCTCCGCCAAGGGGCGTCGCCGCCCGCGTCGACCTGGTCCTTGGCGACATATCCGACCAAATCGGCCCCCGCGAGTACCCGAAGACACTCCTTGTTGTCCCCGCGCCCCACGGCCTCCATCAGCTCCCGCTCGACCTCGGTGACCGGCTGCCATGAGCGGGTGACCGTCTTCGCGCGCGCCCTTGAAGTGCTCACCGGCCAACTCTACTGAGGGGGGATGCAGGGCCGACGGGGGGTTGCCGGGTCGCCGGGGCCGGAGGGGCGGGTGCTCAGGGGTCGCTGATCAGTCCTGCCAGTGCGTCGTACGACTGCTGGATCAGCGCATTGCCGTGCTGCGGCGCGCAGTTGGCGAGGGCTACCAGGGCGATTCCGCGGCTCGGGCTGAACCCCGCGAAGGACGTGCAGCCCATCGTGCCGCCCGAGTGGTGGTAGAGGGCCGAGCCGTCGGGCAGAGGGCGGACGTTCCAGACGAGGGCGAGACCGTCCCTTCCGCGCGGCATGGTGAGGCGGGGGCGGATGACGTCCTGGAGGGCGGTCCGTAGGGGGTCCCGTCGGGTGGTCGTGCCCGTACCGTGCGTCAGCGCCTCCACGTACGTGAGCAGGTCGCGCGCTCCGGCTCGGACCGCTCCGGCCGCGGGCATGCCGGGGATGGCGAAGGGGGGACGCGGCCTGCCGTACAGGTAGCCGGTGGCTTCGGACGGACCGCCGCTCGTGCGCGGGGAGCAGTTCGTGTCGGTCAGGCCGAGCGGGGACAGGATGCGGGCGGTCAGCAGTTCCTCGTACGACAGCGGTTCTCCGTACGAGACGCCCCCGCCCGCCGTGCCGCACAGGGCGTGGCCCAGCAGCCCCACGCCGAAATTGGAGTACTGCAATCTGCTGCCCGGCCGGAACCGCAGCCGCGTGCGGGACAGGGCGGACAGGACGTCCGCGCCGGTGAAGTCCGCATAGGGGTTGCTGAGGAGCCGTCGCCCGGCCGCCGCGCGCAGGCCGGGGGGCAGCCGGGGGAGCCCTGAGGTGTGGGTGGCCAGATGGGTCAGAGTGATGGCCTCGGCGCCGGACGGGTAGCGGGTGCCCGGCGGCAGACGGCGTACGGCGCTGTCGTGGTGACCGACCTCGCCGCGGGCCGTCATCTCGGCGAGGAGCAGCGCGGTGAACGTCTTGGTGAGCGAACCGATCTCGAAGCGCGTACGGGCGTCGGCCGGTTCGCCTCCCTCGTGTCGTCTGCCATGCGTGGTGCTGCCGCGGGCGAGGAAGATCCGCTGGCCACGGTGGTACAGACCGGCTACGACGGCGCTCGCGCCGGGGGCGGCGGACAGCAGCGTGCGGGGCAGGAGGCCGTCCGTATACGCGCGGGTCGCCTTCGAGCCTGTGCGTACGCGGTACGAGTCCGGGGCGGCGCTCACCCGACAGACTGTCCGGGATCGTCCGGTACATGGCCGCCGTCCTGTGACAGGTTGTCGCCCAGCGTCCGGCCGAGCGCGAGGGTCCCCGCGACGACCGCCACGATGGTCGTGTGCTGGTGGTCCTCGAAGCGCTGCGCCGGGTCGTCGTCGACGGGGGCGTCGTCGTGGGGCACCATGCCGTCGGCGTGCTGGAGTTCCGCCAGCCGCTGCCAGTCCTCGGCCTCGGCGAAGGGCTCGGGCAGGCAGCTGCCGACGATCATCAGCTCGGCCATCAGGTCCCACTGGCTGGCCTCGGCCCAGATGTCCGTCCACATCGGCAGCCAGCGGTCCAGATAGCCGACGATGTCGGCGGGGAGGCCGGCGGGCATGCGGCCCCAGTCGGTGAGGTGGAAGACGGTGTGGGTGACGGCGTAGCCGGTCAGCCAGTCGATGTGCCAGGGCTCCGGCAGGCTGCCGAGCCAGGTCGCGCGGGTCAGCGACGCCCAGTCACTGGCCCCGGCGCCGTGGTCGTAACCGCTGATGCGGGCGGCGTTGGCGACGGCGAGCCGGCGGTTGGGATGCAGCTCGGAGGCGTGCGTCGCGCGCAGGGTGACGGTGTGGGCGAGGAGCCCCTCCAGCAGCTCGTGGCGGTAGCCGGAGCGGGCGAAGTGGGCGTACGTCTCCAGCGGGTCGGTCTTGAGGGGGTGCCGGAGGAGGCGTTCGTACAGCAGGGCTCCGTCGCCCAGTTGCTCCCAGCCGAAGTCCAGCAGTTCGCGCGCGAGGGTGAGTTCGGTCGTACCGGCCACGCCGTCGCGCAGCACGAGGGAGGCGGCGAGCGACGTCTCGGCGACCGCCTTGTACGACTGGTCGTCATGGGTGAGATCGGCGCGGGGAAGGCTGGAGAGCGCCCCGTACTCGCGGTTGGCGTGCAGCCAGGCCAGGGCCCGGCTGCTGATGTCGTGCGCGGTGCGCGCCGGAACGGGGCTCATGCGGGCTCCAGGCCGAGCAGTCGGCGGGCGATCGCGGTGTCCAGGGCGAGGCGTCCGCCGTCGCCGCCGGCCAGCTGGATGTACGTCGTCAGGGGCGCCGGGTCCAGGGGCAGCGCGATGCCGTCGGCTTGCAGCCAGGCCAGCCAGCGGGCGATGCGCGCGGCGGTGGGGAAGTCGCGCCGCAGGGTGGCCCGGCCCGCGCCGCGGGCGAGGCCGAGGGCGCCGGTCCGGGCGGCTTCGTGGACGGGCCCGTCCAGGCCGGGGAGCGCCAGCGAGGCGAGCCGCCCCATGCGTACGGACCAGGGGACCCAGCCTTCCCGTACGTCTCCGTCGGGGCCGCCGTCCACGGTGGGCGGCAGGTGGCGGGGCGTGGAGTCGTCGCACAGGGGAGGCCCCTGGGGGTAGGGCGGCTGAAGTGGCGGGGCGCCCGCGAAATCCGCCGGATCGGCGGCGGCCAGCAGGGTGATCAGCCCCCAGTCGGCCCACGCCATGGTCCAGTGCTGCTCGTCGCCCGCGGGCGGTGCGGGGGGCGGCGGCTGTACGGGCGGCAGCGCGTCGAGCGCGAGCCGGACCGCGTCGGCCTCGCCGGGGGGCAGGACCTGGCCGGTCAGCACGTAGGGCGCGAGGACGTCGGCGCCGAGCATCCGTACCGCGCCGAGGGCGACGGCGGGGTCGTCGGCCTCCTCCACATGGGCCGCCGCCACAGCCGTGCCCCCGACGCCCCGGAGGACGTCGAGGGCACGGCGGGCCAAATGGCCGGCTGATTCGCTGTGGGCAGTCCGTGACCGCTCGGAAATCACCGGCTCTTCGGCGCCTTCGGCGAGAGGATCAGGAGGAGCAGACCGCTTCCGATGCCTTCAGGCGCGGGGATCGGAGCGCCGCTGACCTCCGTTTCGGGCTGGGTCATCAGGTGACCGAGGGCTTCCTTGTCGAGTGCGAGGCCAGTCGGCTTGAGAGTCTGGACAAGCATCTTTTCTTCCTTCGAAGAGATTCATCACCACAACCGGTGATGCCCCGATGCCTTGTCCAAATTACTCTCCTATATCCCGCTATGCCCGTCGGCGGGTGCAACCCCCTTCCGAACAGGGAGAACGCCCGGCGAAGGTCTGTCAGGCGAACGGCACGTTCACGCACGCGAGGCGGGCCCCCGCCATGCCCGCGTGGCCGGGCTCGGTCGAGGTCTTGTGCTCGTGGACGACCACGGACCGCGCCTCCCCGTACCGGAAGTGCCAGGTCTGGGCCGCGCGCGAGCGCGCGTCGCCGTCCTCGTCGGTGGTGAGGTCGAGCCACACCTCGTTGCGCGGGTTGGCGTACGCGGGATCGGTGGAGGGCTGCTTCGGGTCGCGTACGTCCTGGTAGTGCGGCCCGGAGTCCTCCGGCTTGGCGCCGCACGGCTTGGAGTGCACATGCGCGCCGAACGTCCGGTTCGCCTGCACCCCCTCCAGCCGCAGGGCGACGGTCGTTCCCCCGCCCTCGTGCCGCCGCTCGGTGACCACCACACGGGCGGCCACGGGCACGGAGACCGGGTCGTAGGTGACGGCCGTGTACGGAGGGTGAGCGGCGGAGCCGAAGTGCTCGTCGACGGTCACGGTGGTGCTGTGCACTCCCGCGGTCGGGCTCAGGGCCACGGCCGCGGTCAGCATGGTCGCAACGAAGGGCATGTCCACTCCCTGACGGGTTCCACTCCCTGGCGGGAAGGATCGGATGCGGATGGGAATCCTGGGACAGTTCTTGCCGCCTCGGATCATTGCGGGAAGAGTGACTGCCCACTACCGAGTATCTGGACAACCCAGCCGCGCGCCTCCCGTGCTCGGAACGTGCTCAGAACATGCTCGGATGCTGCCCATCCGGGGTCTTGGGGCTCCAGGTGGGGGTGGGGCGGTGTTTGACTTCGGTGGCATCGGCGAGAGGGACGGAATTCACCATGGCTGACCAGCCTTCTGTGAGCGTCGGTGGTGTCACCTACCGGGTGACCCCCGAATACCTGGCCAACGCCTCCAGCAACACGATGTCCACGGCGGCGGAGATCGCCGGACAGCTGGCGGAGCTGAAGACCTATGTGACGAGCCTGGAGGCGAGCTGGCAGGGGCTCGCGCACAACCAGTTCCAGACTCTGATGACCGAGTACGACATCTACGCGCGGATGCTCCACGACGCCCTGGAGGGAATCTCCAAGGGCCTCCAGGGCAGCTACGTGAACTACAAGGACTCCGAGCAGCAGAACCTCACGAACCTCGCCGCGCTCGGCGAGGACGTGCCCAAGGCGCCGGCCGGCACCAACTTCAGCTGAGCCGGGTCCATTACCACCTGCTCGATTCGTCCGGTGTGTGCCGGGCGCATTTCTAGGAGTGTTCATGGCCGATATCGACGGCACGCCGATCTACGTCGGCGAGGGTCTCGCCGCGGCGGGCGGTGTGCTCAACTCCAGGGCCGCGGAGATCTCCGGCGAACTCCAGGCGCTGAAGTCCCAGCTGGCTCCGCTGGTCGACGCCTGGCGGGAGAGCCAGGCCGCCACGTACTACCAGGACATGCAGAACGAGTGGGACCTCGCGGCCGACGGGCTGTTCGGGCCGGAGGGCGTGCTCGGGCGGATCGCCAACGCCATGCACGTGAACTGGAACAACTACAGTGACGCCGAGTGGTCGAACATGTCCACCTGGAGGCACTGACCCCACCGCAGCCCGCGGGCTCGCGGCTGTGAGGTCCGACATCGAAGGAAACATCCGTGCCCGATGAACGCTGCCGGGTCACCGTGGTCGGCGAACGCAGGCGGGTCGACCTCGCGCTCCCCGCGCAGGCCCCGATCGCCGAGTACGCCGCACGGCTCGCCACCCTGTGCGGCCAGACCGAACCCGAGGCCATGCCCCCGGTCTGGTCGCTGGCCGAGTCGGGCGGCCTCCCCATGGCCCCCGGCGACTCGCTGGCGGCCGCGGGCATCGTGGACGGCGCCACGCTCTACCTGCGCGACCAGCGGGAGGCGGAGCTCGGCGAGCTGACCGTCACCGATCTCGACGAGCAGGTCTCCGGGGCGCAGGACTCCGACGGCCTGTGGAACGGGCGGCGGCGCGCGCAGTTCGTGCTGGGCGCCGGGCTCGCGGTCATGGTGGGCTCCGCCGGCTGGATCGGCGCGCACCGCCTCGCGAGTCTGGCCGCCGTGCTCTTCGTGGTCGCCGCCGTCTGCTCGGCGCTGCTCGCCTGGTACGCCCAGCGCAAGAACTGGCCGCTGCCGCACCCCGTGCGGCAGCTCCTCGCGCTGGCCGCCTGCCCGCTGCTGGCCTGCGTCGGCCTCGTACTCCCCGCCCACGGTTCGGTGTTCACACCGGTCCTGGTCTCGATCTGCGCCGTCGTCGGCGCGCTCGCCGGGCTCGTCGCGCTGCCCGCGCCCTCCACGGTGGTGCTCCAACTGCTCACCGTGGCGTCCGCGTTGTTCGTGGTCCCGCTGACCACCCTGCACGCGGGCCTGACCGGCTCCGCCGCCGTGGTGGCCGCCGTGCTGTTCATGCTCGCCGGGCTGCTGCCCCGGATCACCAGCCAGATCGCGGTGCTGGTGCCCTCCGGCCCCGACACGGGCTCCGCCGCCCTGGACCCCGGCGAGATCGCCGCCGTCGTCCGCCGCGGCAACGGGCTGCTGACCCTGCTCTCCGTCGTGACCGGCGTCTTCCTCGCGGCGGCCCTGCTCACCCTGAGCGCCTCCCGCGGCGCCTGCGGCCTCGCGCTCGTCGGCGTCGTCAGCGTCGGACTGCTGCTCCAGGCCGGTTCGGTGCGCGTCCTGACCGGCGTCGTCCCGCAGCTGGCCGCCGGGGTCGCCGGGCTGCTCGCCCTGGCGATCCGGGTGCCCGAGTACGTACTCGACACGACCGTCGCCGGGCCGATCGCCGCCTTCGCCGTGGGCGCCGTCCTCGTCGCCGTCGGCATCTTCCTGGCCTTCGGCGCGGCCCTGCGCCCCATCGAGCCCGAGCGCCCCACCTGGCCCGGCGGCCTCGCCACCTTCCTCTCGGTGGCCGGTCTGCCGCTGGCCGCCGGCGTCTTCGGCCTCTTCGGCTGGCTGGCGAATCTGGGAAGTGGTCTGTGAGCGGGCGGCCGGCGATACGGGCGTACGCGGCTGACCGCTACGGGCCGCCCGTACACCGGGAGCGCACCCCATGAGGGCCGCCGCGCAGCGCGTCGCGCCCGGCAGCTGGGGCGGCCACCGCACCATCGGCGCGGCCGTCCGCAGCGCCAAGCCCGGCGCCGTGATCACCGTGCAGGCCGGCACGTACACCGAGAGCCTGGTGCTGGACAAGGACGTCAGCCTCGTCGCGAAGGGCGCCGTGCGCCTCATCGCCGCCCGCGGGCCCGCCGTCACCGTGCACGCGGGCGCGGCCGAACTGCGCGGCTTCACCATCTCCTCCACCGCGCCCAGGGACGCCGCGGTGCTGCTGCGCGGCGGCGAACCGGTGCTGCGGGACTGCGAGATCACCGGCGGCCGGGTCGACGTCGCGGGCGCGGCGGCCGCGCTGCTCAGCGGCTGCTCCGTGCGGCAGGCCGAAGGGGTGGCGGTCTGGCTGGCCGGCACCAGCCGCACCACGCTGGAGAACCTGACGGTCGGCAGCTGCACCGGGGACGGTGTGATCGTCGAGGACGAGGCGCGGGCCGAGGTGAGCGACGCGCTGGTGGACGGCGCCACCGGGCGCGGCGTCCTGCTGACCGGCGGGGCGCACGCGACGCTGACCCGCTGCGAGATCCGCGGCAGCGGGGCCGCCGCCGTCCTGGTGGAGGGGCACGCGACCGCGGCGCTGCGCGAGTGCCGGCTGCACGAGGCGGCCGGTCAGGGCGTGTGGACCCGGGAGACGGCGGGCCGCCTCGCGGGCACGGCCGACGGCGGGCCGGGCCAGGACGCGGGCGCCCCACAGCCCTCCGAGGGGCGGGCCGCCACCGGAGCCTCCGCCTCCGGCGACCGTTCCGGTCGCAGCGCCCAGGGCGTGCGGCTGCGGGACTGCGAGATCTTCCGTACGGGCGGCGCGGGCGTGCTGGTCGACGGCGGCAGCGCGGCCCTGCTCGACGGCTGCCACGTGCACCACACCGGCGGTGCCGCGGTGCTGGTCACCGCGGAGGCCGCGGTCGAACTCGTCTCCGTACGGGCCGTGGACTGCGAGGACACCGCGCTGGTCGCGAGCGCCGCGGGGCGGGCCGACGCGCACGACTCCACCTTCGCCCGCACCGCCGCCAACGGCGTGTACGCGATCGGCGAGGCGGAGATCGCGCTGACCGGCTGCACCGTACGGGACACCGCCTACACGGCCGTGCACCTCGGCGGCGCGGCCCGCGCCACGGCCCGTGACTGCACCGTCAGCGGCACCCCCGAATACGGCATGCGCGTCACCGAACGGGCCGAACTCCTCGCCGAGGGCTGCGAGGTGACCGACGCGGGGATGACCGGGATCAGCGTGGAAGGCGGCGACGCCGCCGTGCGCGGCTGCCGCGTGACCGGCGGCCGGGAGGGCGTACGCCTGCGCACCACGCACCGGCCGCTGCTGGCGGACTGCGAGATCACCGCCCCCGGGGAGACCGGCGTGCGGATCGGCCGGGACACCGGCGCCCGGCTGGAGAACGTGAAGGTCACCGGCAGCGGCGGCGCCGGGCTGCTGCTGGAGGAGGACAGCACCGCCGTCGTGGAGGGCGGCGCGGTCCGCGAGGCACAGGGCAGCGGCGTCGTCGTACGCGCCGGGGCACGGCCCCTGCTGCTGGGCGTGACCGTCGCGGACGCGGCGAAGAACGCGCTGTTCGTGGAGGAGGGCGGCAAGGGCCGCTACGAGGACTGCCGCCTCACCAAGAGCCGCTTCCCCGCCGTCTACGCCGCCGCCCGCTCCCAGCTCGTCCTGCGCCGCTGCACCGTGGACGGCACCGAGACCGATCTGCTGCGGGACGACGAGGCCGTGGTCCACGCGGAGGACTGCCTCGTCGAGGACGTGGCCGAGCCGCTGCTGCCCACCCTCGCGGCGCCGGGGTCCGAGGAGAGGGGGGCCGGCGGGGCCGGTGAGGGCCGCAAGGCCGTGCCGGCCGTCGCCGGGGCCGGGGCGGCCAGAGGCGCCAAGGACGGCGACAAGGGGCGTACGGACAAGAGCGAGGACGAGCAGAGCGCCGAGGAGGCCGCGGCGAGGCTCGCCGAACTCCATGTCGAGCTGGACCGGCTGGTCGGCCTCGACGGCGTCAAGCGCGAAGTCGTCACGATGACGAAGCTCATGCAGATGGTCAAGGTCCGCCAGGACGCGGGGCTCGCCCCGCCGCCGCTGAGCCGGCACCTGGTCTTCGCGGGCAACCCCGGCACCGGCAAGACCACCGTGGCGCGCCTGTACGGCGGCTTCCTCGCCGCGCTCGGCCTGCTCAGCCGGGGCCACCTCGTCGAGGCCGACCGCGGCGACCTGGTCGGCGAGTACGTCGGCCACACCGCGCCCAAGACGACCGCCGTCTTCCGGCGCGCCCTGGGCGGGGTGCTGTTCATCGACGAGGCGTACTCCCTCGTGCCGCAGGGCCAGATGACGGACTTCGGCTCGGAGGCCATCTCCACGCTGGTGAAGCTGATGGAGGACCACCGCGACGAGGTGGTCGTCATCGTCGCCGGATACCCGGTCGAGATGAACCGGCTGATGGACTCCAACGCGGGCCTGTCCTCGCGGTTCACCCGCACCCTGGTCTTCGACGACTACACCACGCCGGAGCTCGTACGCATCGTCGAGCACCAGGCGGACAGCCACGAGTACGCGTTCACGCCGGAGACCACCGCCGCGCTGCACGAGTACTTCGAGACCCTGCCGCGCGGCGAGCAGTTCGGCAACGGGCGCAGCGCGCGGCAGGTCTTCCAGCGGATGACCGAGCGGCACGCGCAGCGCGTCGCCGAACTCGACCTGAGCGCCCTCGACCTGGCGTCGGCGGACGCGGCGCTGCTCACCACGCTGCTGCCCGCCGACCTCCCGCCGGGAGGCGTCACATGAGAGACGGCTCGACGAGACAGCGGCAGCACCGCCCCACGCGCCCGGCCCGGATGGCGCGCGGGAGCGGCACAGGACGTCGGACCGGGTGAAAGGCAGGTGACCCGCGGATGGCCGATCAGCCGACCCCGGAAGAGTGGCACGCCGATCTCCAGGCGCTGAAGGACGCGATCCAAGTCGTGAAGCGGGAGTCGACGACGATCTCCGAGCACATGACGTCGATCGACACCAAGATGAGCACGATCGGCACGCACTGGTCCAGCCCGGCCTACCACTCGTTCGACGCGATCAAGACGTGGTTCCAGAAGGGGCAGCACGACCTGGAGTCGATGCTGAAGGACATCACGAAGCGGATGGAGACCTCTTACACGAACTACCACAACGCCGAGAGCGCCAACTTCAAGAACCTCCACGACGACGGGGGGCCCAATGGCTGAACCGGCCGCGTGCGCGCCCCTGACGGCGCGTGCGCCCCTGCCGGCGTGCGACGGCGGTCGGGCGCGCGTGCGCCGCTGTACGGGCGTCCGCCGCCCCGTCTCGTACCACCGCCCCGCCCCGCGTGAGCGGAGCGGGGCGGCGGCGGCCTGCGGCGCGGGGTCACTTCGCGGGCGGATCCGGGAACTTGGACTTCCGGTCGGTGTGTCCGTAGACCTGTCCGGCGTGGTTGAGCAGGGCGATGTACTCGCCGAGCTTCTCCAGGGCGGAGCCGACCTGGAGAAGGGCGCGCTCCTGGGCCGGGTTGATGTCCGCGCCGAACTTCTCGGCGGACTCGGCGAACGGGTTCGCGCGGGTGTGTTTCCCGGCGCTCGGGTCGTACCCGGACGCGAGAGAGGTGTGGCCCTCCCCCTTCGTCTCGGTGATCGTGGCGCCCTGCCCGAAGACGGTGCCCTTGACGGCCATGACCTTCTTGCGGACTTCCTCGTACTTCGCGACCCCGCCCTTGGCCTCCGTGAGCATCGACGTCTCCGCGGTGCGCAGCGAGGAGGGGTCGATCTTGAAGTCGCCGGAGGGGGTGTAGTTGTCCTTCGGCGGCTCCGAGCCGCTGTCGGACCCGATGTCCTTCGGGTCGTCGTTGAAGGAAGGCGGCGCCGTCCAGGCGACCTTGTCGGTCGGCACCAGGCCGTCGAGGTGTTTGTCGTGGTCGGGGCTCGGCTTCTCGTCGCCGTCCGCTTCGGGCAGCGGGGTCGTGTCGTACTTCGAGGTTATGGGGTCGGTCACGAGGTCTCCTTCGTCTCTCTCCCGCCGGCCTCACAGCCGGGCGGCCGGGCGACGGTTCTGCGGAGTATCGCCAGGTTTACCACTTATAGAAGCAATTGTCAGCGCGGGGGCGTGTCCCCCGCACCGGGAGCAACCCCCAGGCACCCCAGTGGAGTTGCTGAGAAAGGCGAGTCATGGGCGACACCGGCAAGGCCGATTACGACACCTCCGTCATCAGCGTCTCCCCGAGCGGCCTGAAGACCGTCGGCAAGGAACTGGCGGGCCTCAGCAAGGACGTCGTCACGAGCCTCAACAAAATCCACACCACACTGGACGGGCTGAAGGTCAGCTGGCAGGGCAAGGCCGCCTCGGACGCCGATGAGGTGAACGAGGAGTGGATGCGGGTCATGAAAGAGCTGTTCGGCACCAAGGAGGACCCGCACAAGGGGGTCCTGCCCGCCCTGGCGGACGGCGTCGGCATGGCGGCCTTCAACTTCTCCACGGCCGAGGACGGCGTCGCCGAAGCCTTCACCAAGTTCCGGGAAGGTCTGACCTCGAAGAGCGGCGACGACAAGCCGAAGGACACCCCGCCCGACGCCGTGACCGACACCAACAAGACGGCGGTCACCATGACCTTCGATTGAGCCTCCGCTCCGACCCGAGCCGCTGCTCCGACCCGAGCCCGCTGCTCTGTCCTGAGCCACCGCTCCGCCGTGAGTCCGCCGCTCCGCCCGCTCCCGCAGTTCCGACAGCCCGCTAGGCAGCCAACGTGAGTCGAATCCCCTTCCACCGCCCCGTCCGTACGACGCCCCCTCCGATGCCGGAGGGGCGGACGACCCTGGCCAGCCCGCCCCAGCGGCCCCAGCCCCAGGGCGCGGCGGGCTGGCTGATGCTCCTGCTGCCGCTGCTGTCCAGCATGAGCATGGCGGCCTACATGGTCGCGTACGGCAAGGCGTGGATGATCCTGCTGGGCATCGCCTTCGTGGTGGTGTCCGTCGGCGTCACCATCGGCGTACGGATGCAGCTGCGCGGCAGCCGGCGCCGCAACCAGTACCGGCAGCGGGAGCGGTATCTGGAGTACCTCGCCGGGATGCGCAAGCAGGCCCTGCGCTCCCGGGTCGCCCAGCGCGCCGCCGACGTCTGGCAGCACCCGCACCCGGACCGGCTGTGGGCGATCGCCTCCCGCCGCCGCCGGGTGTGGGAGCGCCGCCCCGTCGACGGCGACTTCCTGCACCTGCGGGTGGGCACCGGCACCGTGCCGCTCGCCGCCGAGATGCGCATGCCGGACCAGAGCGACCCGACCATCGAGGTCGACGCCGAGTGCAAGCACGCCGCCGCCGAACTCGTCCGCACATACGGCACGGTCGAGGGCCAGGCCGCCTGGCTGGACCTCGCCAAGTCCGGCGTGGTCAGCCTGCTGGGCCCGCGCGCCCGCACCCGCGAGCTGGCCCAGTCGATGCTGCTCCAGCTCTCCGTCCTGCACGCGCCGGACGACGTGCGGATCGCGGTCGTCACCGGCGGCAACTCGGCCTGGGACTGGGCCAAGTGGCTGCCGCACGCCCAGCACCCCGACGCGGCGGCCCAGCGGCGCGAGCAGGAGCTCGTACCGCTGCTCGCCGACGACCTCGCCGGGCTCCACGAACACCTCCAGGAAACCCTCGACCAGGCCGTCGCCGCCCGCGCGGAGCGCAACAGCCGCATCGTCCCCGCCCGGGACGTCGTCCCCCGCCGCCAACTGGTGATCTTCCTCGACGAGTACGAGCCCGGGGCGCCCTGGGCCCGCTCGGCGCTCCTGGAGGACCTGATGACCGAGGCCGGCCCCGACCTGGGCATCCACGTGGTGTGCCTGGTCGAGGAGGAGGGCTCGGAGCCGGGCCGGGTGGACGTACGGGCCCGTACGGACGCCCGCGGCACCCTCACCCTGGAGGGCCGCGCGCAGGGCCTGCACGCCGCGGTCGACAAGGCCGTCATCGACGAGACCGCGCCCGGTGTCCTGGCGGCCACCGCCCGCTCGCTCTCCCCGCTGCGCCTGTCCGGCGAGCGCGACCAGGTCCTCTCCGAGCACGTCTCCCTCTCCACCATGCTCGGCGTCACCGACATGGCGACCTTCGACCCGGCCGCCCGGCGCCGCGCCCCCGACGAGAAGGAACTGCTCAGCGTCCCCATCGGGGTCACCGGCACCGGCGAGCCGCTGTCCATGGACCTCAAGGAGTCCGCGCAGGGCGGCATCGGCCCGCACGGACTCGTCGTCGGCGCCACCGGCTCCGGCAAGAGCGAACTGCTGCGCACCCTGGTCACCGGGCTCGCCATGGTGCACGCACCCGAGCACCTGGCCTTCGTCCTCGTCGACTTCAAGGGCGGCGCCACCTTCGCGGGCGTCACCGAGCTGCCGCACGTATCCGGCCTGATCACCAACCTCGCCGACGACCTCGCCATGGTCGACCGGATGCACAAGGCCCTCTCCGGCGAACAGCAGCGCCGCCAGCGGATGCTGCGCGAGGCCGGCAACGTCGACTCCGTCCGCGAGTACCAGCTCCGCCAGGCCGCCGGCGGCACCGACGTCAACGGCAAGCCGCTGGAACCGCTGCCCTACCTGCTGATCATCGTCGACGAGTTCGGCGAACTCCTCTCCCAGCGACCCGACTTCATCGACCTCTTCGTCCAGATCGGCCGCGTCGGCCGGTCCCTCGGCATGCACCTGCTGCTGGCCACCCAGCGCCTGGAGGAAGGCCGGCTGCGCGGCCTGGAGTCCCACCTCTCCTACCGGATCTGCCTGCGCACCTTCAGCGCCGCCGAGTCCCGCGCCGTCATCGGCACCTCCGACGCCTACACACTCCCCGCCATCCCCGGCTCCGCCTACCTGAAGGTGGACGAGACGGTGTACGAGCGGTTCCGCGTCGCCTACATCTCCGCGCCCTACCGCGAGTACGACCCGGACGGCGCCGGAGCCGCGGCCCTCGAACCCGTCCCGTACGCCGTGCACGGCGACCTCGCGCCGCTCTCCCCCGACGAGAGCGAGAAGACCGGCTGGGACTGGGAACTCGACGCCGGCCCCACCGAACTCCAGGTCGCCGTCGAGCGGCTGCTCAACAAGGATGCCCCCGGCCACCAGGTGTGGCTGCCGCCGCTGCCCGCCGCCTTCTCCCTCGACCCGCTGCTCGGCGAGGCCGAGGAGGACGCCGAACTGGGGCTGCGCTGCGCCGACTGGCCGCTCTCGGGCGAGATGAAGTTCCCCATCGGCGTGCTCGACGTGCCCTCCCGCCAGGAACAGCGGCCCCTCGTCCTGGACCTCGCCGGACGCCAGGGCCACCTGGCCCTCGTCGGCGCGCCGCAGAGCGGCAAGTCCACCTTCCTGCGCACCGCGATGCTCAGCGCCATGCTCACCCACACCCCCGACGAGCTCCAGTTCTACGCCATCGACATGGGCGGCGGCTCGCTGCACGGCCTCGCCGACGCGCCCCACGTGGCGGGCGTCGCCGGCCGCCGCGACGACGAGCGGGTGCGCCGCGTCCTCGCCGAGGTCGGCCGGCTCGTCAACGCCCGCGAGCGGATGTTCCGCGACCTCGGCATCCAGTCCGCCGCCGAACTCCGCGCCCGCCGCGCCGCCGGCGACCTGCCCGAGGGCGTACGCTCCGCCGACATCGTGCTGGCCGTCGACAACTGGGCCGCCCTGCACGCCGCCGACGAGGACGCCGTCAACACCCTCACCGAGATCGCCACCCGCGGCCTCGGCGTGGGCGTCCACCTGTGGCTGACCGCCAACCGCTGGGCCGAGATCCGCATCAACCTCCGCGACAACATCCCCGCCCGCCTCGAACTGTGGCTCAACGACCCCTCCGAGTCCGAGATCAGCCGCCCCAGCGCCCGCGCGCTGGGCCAGAGCGTCCCCGGCCGCGGCCTGACCCCGCCCGGCCTCATCCACCACATCGCGCTGCCCCGGCTCGACGGGGCCGACAGTGTGGAGGGCCTGCCCGAGGCCCAGCAGCGGCTGGTGGCCCGGATCGCGGCCGGCTGGCGGCGGCCCGCCGCCCCGGCGCTGCGCGTCCTGCCCGAGCGGATCACCGTCCGCGAACTGGCGGCCGCCGCCGCGCCCACGCCCGGCGAGCGCTGGGAGGGCCACGGCGCCGCCATCGGCCCGCGCGAGGTGCCCATCCGCCTCCGCGAATCCGACCTGCGCCCCGTCGGACTCGACATGACCTCCGCCGCCGGCTCCCCGCACTTCGTGGTCTTCGGCGACTCGGGCTCCGGCAAGACCGCGTTCCTGCGGTCCTGGATGCGCGGCCTCGCGGCCCGGCACTCCGCCCGCGACGTGCGCTTCATGGCCGTCGACTACCGGCACAGCCTGCTGGGCACGGTGCCCGACGAATACATCGGCGCCCGCGGCGCCAACGCCGACCTCGTCGCCGGGCAGGCGCAGGCCCTCGCCGAGACGCTGCGCTCCCGGATGCCCCCGGCGGACGTCACCGCCGCCCAGCTCGCCGCGCGCGACTGGTGGCAGGGTCCGGAGCTGTACGTCGTCGTCGACGACTACGACCTGGCGGCGGGCAGCATGGGGCGCGGCCCGCTCGCACCGCTGGCGGAGTTCATCCCGCAGGCGGCGGAGCTGGGCTTCCACCTCGTGCTGGCCCGCCGGGTCGGCGGCGCCAGCCGCTCCCTGCTCTCCGACCCGCTGCTCAGCAAGCTCAAGGAGATCGGCACGGACGGGCTGCTGCTCTCCGGCGACCACCGGGAGGGCGCGCTCATCGGCGACCAGCGCGCGTACCCCCGCGCGCCGGGGCGCGGCACGCTGGTCCGCCGCAGCCACGACGCGGTGGCCGTGCAGGTGGCTCTCGACGAAGGGGAGGGGCCGGTGGAGCCCGTGGAAGGGGCGGTGGAAACGGCTGTGGAAGCAGGCGTGGAAGGCGTGGAAGGCGTGGAAGCAGGCGTGGGAACGGCCGTGGAAGCGGCTGCGGAAGCGGAAGAACCCGAGGCGTACGAGGCCGTTCCCGACGACGCGCCCGACCAGCAACCTGTCTGACCCGCATCACGTCTGACCAGCGTGATGAACGAACAGCGCTACGCACGACCGGCATGACGCACCATCAGCGCTACGAACGAACAGCGCTGTGAGCGACCAGCACGAAGCTTGATCAGCGACCGTCTGAGAAGCGGCAGTACGCCCAAGGAGGGCGACCCCGACCATGGCTAACGCGGATTCCGTACTCCACTCCATCAAGATCGACGACATCTACGCGCTGGGGAACGCGTGGATCGAGCTCGGGGACGATCTCCACGAGCGTCGGGTCGCCGTCGACACGCAGGTCACCTCGCTCGGTATGACCGGGACCGCCGGCAAGGAGGCCAAGCGGGCGTGGAACGAGGGGGTCGCCAAGACCCTCAACGACGCCGCCGAGACCGCCTGGACCATCGGCCAGACGATCAACCGCTACGGCGAGGAACTGCACAAGGCGGCCGAGGAGTATGCGAAGAAGCTCAACGCCGCCATGTGGGCCGACATCCTCGGCGCGCTCCTGGGGGCCGTGTTCTTCGCCGTCGGGCCGCTGCTCGGCAGCCTGCTGACGATCATCGGCCAGGTGCTGGCCCGACTGCTGCCCATCCTCAGCCAGATGGCGGCCCGCCTCGGCAGCCTGGGCACCACGATCGTCGCCATTGGCGGCGGCGCCATCCTCGGTGCCGCGTCCGCCCTCGGCATCGACGTCGCGCTCGGCGAGGTGGGCGCGGCCATCGCCGGCACGGACTACGACGTCGACTGGGGCATGGAGGCGTGGAGCATGGGCATCGGCGGCGCCTTCGGCGCCATCGGGGGCGGCCTGGGGGCGGGTTTCAAATACCACCCGCACCCGGTGAAGCCCGGCCCCACCCCGAAGGCCCACACGGGACCGCCCGTGACGCCTCCCAAGGCCCATCCGACGGGCGGCAATCCGCTGTCGGGCGGTGGTGGCGGCGGAAAGAACGTCATCACTCCCCCGCCTGCCAAGCTGGGCGGCGGCGGCCACCAGTCGCCGATCGACGGCGGACCGGGCAAGGGCGACTCTCCCGGCGGCGGCCCGATCGCGGGCAAGGGCGTCTCCGGCCACGAAAGCCACCCCACCAACAGCGGGAACGCAGGCGACGGGCGCTCCGGCAACGTCGGCATGCCCAGCCCGAACGCGAAGCACGAGAACACCACGACGGCGCCGCCTCCCACGTCGGCCCCGCCGGCGAAGGGGCCCGGCTCGGGCAACCAGACGAAGCATGTGCAGCCCGGCTCCGGCCCGGCCGGGGAGGGGACCAAGCACGTCGCCCCCGCGCCGAACACGCCGGTCAACGGGCAGAAGGGCGTGACGGGCGGAGGCGGCCACGGCTCCAACGGCAACCGCGCCCAGGACGGTCCTCCGGCGGCCAACCCGCCGGCCAACAGCAAGAAGGAAGTGACCGGCGGAGGCGGCAACGGCTCGACCGGCAACCGGTCCGAGGGCAATGCCCCGGTGACCAACCCGCCGGGCAACAGCCGTAAGGACGGGGCCGGGGGCGGCAACGGCCAGAACGGCCGCCGGGCGGACGACGGCGCTCCGGTCTCGAACCCGCCGGCCAACAGCCACAAGGAAGTGTCCGGGGGAGGCAACGGCTCCAACGGCAACGGCTCCAACGGCAACCGGTCCGAGGGCAGCCGTTCCGAGGGCAACGGCCCGGTGTCCAACCCGCCGGGCAACAGCCGTAAGGACGGGGCCGGGGGCGGCAACGGCCAGAACAGTCACCGGACGGATGACGGCGCCCCGGTCACGAACCCCCCGGCCAACAGCCACAAGAACACGACGGGCGAGAACGGTCACCGGACGGATGACGGCGCCCCGGTGTCGAACCCGCCGGCGAACAGCCACAAGAACACGACGGGTGAGAACGGTTCGAAGGTCCCGCCGGGCGAGGGGAATCACCGGGACACCAACAGCAACAACGGCAGCGACAGCAACAACGGCAATTCCAGCAACAACAGCAACAGCAACAGCAACAAGACGACCGTCCCGCCGGGCCAGCCCCGTAGGACGAATGAAGGCCAAGGCGGTCCCGGCGAAGGCAAGGACAACTTCTCCGGACCCGGCCACCGGTTGGGTGGTTCGGGGGACAACCCGCATGGCGTGCGGGTGCAGGACCCCGGCAAGACGGGGGATGGCGCGAATTCCGACTCCGGTGGCCGGAGCGGCAATCCGATGGATAACCCCGGGCACCGGTTGGGTGGTTCGGGGGAGAACCCGCATGGCGTGCGGGTGCAGGACCCCGGCAAGACGGGGAGCGATGCGAATTCCGGCGGCGATGGCCGGAGCGGCAATCCGATGGAGAATCCGGGACACCGTCTGGACGGTAGGACGGAGAACACCGGGGGAGTGCCGCCGCGGGACCCCGGCAAGACGGGTGACGATGCGAATTCCGGCGCCGGTAACCGGAGCGGCAATCCGATGGAGAATCCGGGACACCGTCTGGACGGTAGGACGGAGAACACCGGGGGAGTGCCGCCGCGGGACCCCGGCAAGACCGGAGACGATGCGAACTCCGGCGGCCGGAGCGGCAACCCGATGGATAACCCGGGACACCGTCTCGGCGGCGGAAAGCCGGATTCCAACGGGATCTGGAAGGAGCCGCACCCCGACGGCCGGACCAACGGGCCGGGGCAGGCTCAGCCCACCGGCCGGGGCCACGACTACCCCGCGACCCACTACAACCGCCCTGAAGAGAACGGCTCGGGCGGGGCCGGCAATACCGGCGGCAAGTCGGGCGACACGGTAGGCAGGGACCCGTTCGCCGGGCCGGGCAAGGAGCTGGGCAAGGGCCAGAAGGACCCGTTCGGCCACCTCGATCCGCGTCCGGAGCGCACGTCGGGCGACAAGGGCGCGGGCAACCCGCCGGCCGGCGCCCCCAAGCCGCCGGCGCGCAAGGAAGCCGGCTACGACGGCCGGCCCGCCACGCTCGACGACCTCCCCGGCGGGCGTCCGGGCAACAGCGGCAAGGGCTCCGGCGAATCCGGCGGCGGCCTGCGCCCCAACCACGGCAACAGCAGCACCACCAATGTCGAGACGCAGTCCCACGGCAGCGGAAACGGAAGCCGTCCCGGAGCCGGTACGAACTCCGGCAAGGGCACGACCACCGGGTCCCCGGCGACCCCTGGAAAGCTGCGTCCGGCCAATCAGAAGACGCTCGACGATCTGATAGCGCCCGGCGGAGCGGGCAACCGCTCCAACGAGTTCGAGGACCGCGGCACCGCCCTGGCGAACGGGCCGGAATCGCGGCGTCCGGGCGGGAGTCTGCCCGAATCCGGGCCGGCGCCGACGTCATCGCGTCCGGCGGGCGAGTCTCCGGGCGCGTCGGGCCCGAAGCCGGGCGAGCGCGCACCGGAATCGGGTGGGCGTGCTCCGGAGCCGGGCGAGCGTGGTCCGCAGCCGGGCGAGCGTGCTCCGGCGCCGGGGACGTCCGGAGAGCACGGGCAGCCGGTGCCGTCCGGAGCGAAGGGAACTCCGGGCGGGGCGGGTGGCCGCAACAGTGGCACGGACGGTGAACCGCCGCAGTCCCAGAAGCGGTTGAACGACGCCAATCAGAAGACCCTCGATGAGCTGACAGGGTCCGGTGACGGCCATCGGGGCAACCGGACCAATGAGTTCGAGGAGAACGGCAGCGCCCTGCCGGACC
The DNA here is from genome assembly GCF_042800135.1 of Streptomyces sp. NPDC057654. Classification (NCBI taxonomy): domain Bacteria; kingdom Bacillati; phylum Actinomycetota; class Actinomycetes; order Kitasatosporales; family Streptomycetaceae; genus Streptomyces; species Streptomyces sp. NPDC057654. Next base: position 20,689 of record NZ_JBHVHQ010000041.1, read on the forward strand.
CGGCCCGGCACCGTACGGGCCAGGACGTCGTCCGGTTCGGCGAGCAGCAGGGAATGTCGTATGGCGAGGCGCGCGACTGGGGTCACAGCTACGCGGACGCGCAGCGTGACGGTCATGACGCCCGTAATCGCTGGGAGCAGGACTTCAACGACCGGCTCGATGAGCTGAAGGGGAACCACTCGCCCACCCCGGAAGGCAAGGGCAAGGCCCCGGCCGGCGACGGGAATCGGGAATCGGAGCCGGTCTCGGACGGAATGGGCCGCGGCGTCGCGCGCTTCGGTATAGACCGGGGGATGTCCCCTCGGGAGGCGCAGAACTGGGGCGACCGGTACACGGAAGCGCAGCATGAAGGTCATGAGGCGCGTAACCAGTGGGAGCGGGAGTTCAACGACCGGCTCGACGAACTGAATACGGCGCATTCGCCCAACGGCCGGGACGGCGAGAACACACCTCCCGCCGGTGAGGAGACAGGGAGCCTCGCCCCCACCCCGGAGCGGGTGGGCAGGGACATCGCGCAATTCGGCGAGAGCCGTGGAATGTCGCATCAGGAAGCGCGCGAGTGGGGCGACCGGTATGCCGACGCACAGCACGATGGCGGTGTCGAGGCGCAGAATCGGTGGGAGCGGGAGTTCGAGAACCGGCTCGACGAGCTGAAGCTGGAGAACGAATTCCACCAGCACCGGAACGGTGCGGACGGGGCCGGTAGGGGGGCCGAGAACTCGGGCCCGTCTCCGGAGCGGGTCGGTATGGACATCGCCAAGTTCGGCGAGCGCCGGGGGATGACTCCCCAGGAAGCGCGGAGCTGGGCCGACCGGTACGCGCAGGCCCAGCACAGTGGCGACCGGGAGAGCCAGACCCGGTGGGACCGCGAATTCGACAACCGCCTCAACGAGCTCGAATTCGAAAGGGAACTCAACAACCGGCACCGCCTGAACAGCGACCCCACGTCCGGTTCCCGTGGCGAGGGCCGGGGGAACCGGTCCAACGAGTTCGAGGAGCCCGGCCGCAAGGACGAGCCGCAGGGCGGGCGCGACGGCCGGAACGACCTCGGTTCGAGCAATGCCAAGGGTTCCGGCCGCGGTGACAGCGACACGGACACGGGCAGTGGCACCGGCCGGGGAGAACACTCGGACGACGGCCCGCAGGCCGAGCCGCAGACGTCGCCCTCCGGCCAGGGGCGTCAGACGCAGGTAGCGGTACTGGAGCGGCCCAAGCCGGAGTCCCCCGCCGCCAAGTCCCCTGCCGGGGCCGACACCGGCAAGAGCGGGGGCAAGCACGCGCCCACGTCGTCGTCCGCGTCCGACGACGCGGCGGCCCACGGTGACCACCAGTCCGGAACCACGGGCCGGGCCCCCGGCGACGGGGAGCGCGGCGGCGTGTCCACGAAGACGCCGTCCGAGGGCTCTACGACGGTGACCGACGGGCGTGGCCACGGCCACGACGGCGCACACGACGGCGCACACGACGAAGGCCAGTCCCACCTGCCGCCGACTCCCGAGCGGACGGGCGCGCACGGCACCGACGCGCCGCCCGCGCAG
>NZ_JBHVHQ010000042.1:0-22211 GCF_042800135.1 Streptomyces sp. NPDC057654
CCCCAACCCCATCGCTGCGTCTTTCGTGCACCTTCGAACATTCGACTGACTCATTTCTTGCCGAAATGGCTGTGCGGCGTTGTTCACGCTTTCTCTCAATCCATCCCTCGACCCGTTAAAGAAAGGCAACGACATGCCTGTCCTGCTGGATAGCCTCGACCTCTTGGCCAATGCCGTTGCTCAGAAGGTCGTCGACCCGAAGTTCTTCTCCTTGAAACTCACCGGCAACGGCAAGAAGACCGGTCTGCTCAACGAGTCCCTGCGGCCCATCAACACTGCCACCAACACCGCCTACACCGCGGCTGCCGACATCGAGGTCACGCAGAGCTCGACGCAGCACGGCATCACCACGACGTCGATCCCGCTCGCGCCGATCACGCGCCGTGCCCTGAACGCCGGCGGGTCCTTCACCCTGCCGAGCCCGCACACCGACGACCGCTTCGCCGTCGACACCTCTGCCAGCCGGTTCAACAACTGGGACGTTGTCTTCGACATGACTCCGCAGGCCCTCGTGCTCTACGAGGACAAATCCGGCGACAAGTCCACGCGTGACCTCGTCATCCAGTACCGGATGGAGCTGTACTTCTTCAAGAAGGGGCTTCCCGAGCCGCAGTACGCGACCGCCGTCCCGCGCTCGGTCGGTTCCGCCAACCACGTCGCCGCCGTCTTCCTGCAGTGGGACACGAGCCCGCTGGAGAACGCCCGCGACTTCGTCCAGGACGCGCTCACGTCTGCCCACCTGACGGCCTCCAACCTCGGCGACGACTTCGACGAGTGGATGCGCCAGTACGCGATCTACGAGCGCATCACGCGCCTGGCCCAGATCTGGGACTCCGAAGAGATCGCCGACGAAGTCTGCCGCTACATCCAGGACATGCCCGCGGGTCCGACGGAGCAGCAGCTGAACATGCTCGCCGTCCAGCTGCGCTACCTGGAGAACTACAACGTCCCGCTGGAGGCCTACCGCCGGATCCACAAGCAACTGAATACGGCCTTCTCCGGTCAGATTGCCACGAAGCTGTCGAAGCAGAACCTCAGTCTGCTGATGAACCACACGCTCGACCACCTCGAGCAGATGAAACCTCAGCTGACCGTCCCCGCGCAGCCGGCCACGCCTCCGAGCCTGCCGCCCCACCTGTCCAGGCAGCAGCTCGACGCGCTCACCACGCACGAGCCGCTGGTGATGACGCAGGCGGGAGCCGGCACCGGCAAGTCGACCGTGATCCTGGAACGGATCAAGTACCTCGAAGCCTGCGGCGTCCCCTCCGCGGACGTCACGGTGCTCTCGTTCACCAACGCCGCGGCCGACAACATCACGGAGAAGAACCCCGACGTCGGCTCGATGACGATCGCCAGGATGATCCTGGATATCTACGCGATGAACCACCCGAGTCACAAGGTCTCGGTCATCGAAACGATCATCAACTCGATGGACATCTTCTACCCGAACAGCCAGTTCGCGGCGGCGTTCCGCTACCGCCTGCTGGAAGTCGACCAGAACAGGACCGGCGCGTTCACGGCCCTGAACACCTTCGTCGAGGACCACTTCGACGAGGTGATCGCTCTGCTCGACCGCATCGAGCAGACGTCACTGGAACTGCAGATCATCATCTGCTACCAGAAGATCGACGACATGGCCGAGCCGCCCCACGTGCAGTCGAAATACCTCATCATCGACGAGGTGCAGGACAACAGCGTATTTGAGTTCATCTACGTGCTGAAGTACATCACCAAGCACGCTCAATCCCTGTTCATCGTCGGCGATGCCTCGCAGACGCTGTACGAGTTCCGCTCGGCAAACCCGCGCGCACTCAACACCCTGGAGGGCTCGGAAGTCTTCGCGACCTTCAAGCTCACGACGAACTACCGAAGCAACCAGGAGATCCTGGACTTCGCGAACGTCGTGCTCGGCGGACTGGAGACCAACCAGTTCGCCAACATCCAGTTGCAGGCGAATTCGCTCGCCATGCCTACGGCTGACTCGTTCCAGGAGAAGATCATCCTGGAGTACCGCGAGGTGGCCAGACTCACCGAGTTCGTCGGCCAGGACCTGCAGGCGGTCGTGCGCAACACGGTCATCCCCGACTACGTGGACAAGTGCCTGGACCGGGGCGAGCAGGTGGCCTTCCTGGCCCACACGCGCCGCGAGGTGGCCTTGGTCCAAGACGTGCTCGAAAAACGCTACCCGAACCGCCACGTCGCCTCTCTGGTCAGCGATAGAGGCAATTCCACGGACATCTTCTCGAAGTACATCAAGAGCTTCTGGAACGACGTCCTGCAGGCGCCGCCGGTCAACGCCGCGTTCGTGGTCTCCCAGGGGATCAAGGACAACATGGACAAGCTGACGAAGAACGCTGACAACGCCAGAGTGAAGAAGGCGATCCTGCACACGATCTCCGAGTGGTGGATCGAGAACATCACGACCATCAACGGCTGGGTCACGCTCTGCCACCAGGGCACACTCACACACAAGGTGTTCTTCGACCGGCTGCGCGACAACCTGCTCTCCTCCGAGATTCAGCGGAACCAGCGGAAGATGAACATCACCAAGCGGAAGAACCAGGAGCGCAAGCAGAAGAACCTCGAGTCCAAGGCCGACCTGGTCGTGTCGACGATCCACGGTGCCAAGGGCCTCGAATTCGACAACGCTGTCGTCCTCTACAAGGAGGACACAAAGATGACCCAGGACACCAAGCGGATGTTCTACGTCGCCTTCACCCGCGCCATGAAGAGTCAGTACGTACTCGGTTACGGCACCGTGAAGAATCCGCCGATCCAGAGCAGTTACGAACAGATCGTGACGGCTCTGACCAAGCGCGACAAGAGGAACGCCGTGCGCGCCCTCGGCCTGGATCCGGATCTCCTGGACGACAACGACAACGACAGCGCTGCTCCTGGCGGCGCCGACGACCGCTCCGCGGTCACCGCGGCCGTCTGACCGACCGCCGCCATTACCCCATGCCACAGGGGCGGGTGTCCCGCTCGTCGAGAGTACCCGCCCCTGCGGTCTTCCCCACCTCACACCTCTGAAGGACGCAGCCTCGAAGGTCATACGACGACCGTGTTCGGCACCAGAGCACCGCGGACAAGCACCCTCCCGATAGGCAGGGTTCACGCGCGGATCAACCCCAGACGGAGGACATCTGGACACTCTGCGGCCCAACCGTCCGTCCAAAGGCCCTGCCTGACGATGCCACTCGAAGCCCGGCAGCCGGGCGGCACAACGGTCGTATCTGCGTCCCCCCCGCCACCTCCTACCTGCGACACAGCCGGCGGATCCTCGCCGTCTGGGGCTACTCTTCCAGCCGACACTCCGCCCCGAGGCCTTCCAGCCTCACGACGAGGAGGCCCGCGGCCTGCGTCAGCTACAGCGTGACGCCGACACCCCCTGTTCGCCTTCGGCCGGGTGTACGACCACGCCGGCGAACTCCCGCACGTCGCAGAGCAGCAACTCGTCCAGCCGGCGCCCTCCGCCCGTCCCCGGCGCCACGCCTGACACGTACGGGAACCACACAAGGCCACCCAGCGCCTGTATGCCGTCCATGACGAGCAGCGAGCTGTACGCGACAAGCAGCCCGAGAGCGCCCGGCCCAGCACGAAGGCATACGGCAGATCACTTATCGAGGGCCTCGCCGAAGCCGGGCGTTGCCTCGACCAACGGGCCGTCCAGGGCGAGGCACTCATCGCCGTCAAAGCCCTGGCGGAGTGCCAAGCGCAGCAGGCCGCACTCGCCATGTACCCCTCGCGGCCTCGGCGGGGCGGCGGTGTTTGAGTACCGCCGGGCGTGAGGCCCCCCGCCCGCTTCCACCACATTTTCCCGCCGAAGAACAGGAATCCACCCATGGACTTTCCCGGCCTGGAACTGACTATCCGCATGTCGCTCGTGGCCGGCCCGGACGTGCGTGTATATGTCCCCGCGCGGCTGTACTACAAGCACACGGACCCCTACGCAGTGCAGTTCTCCTTCGACGTCACACCTGATGTGGTCCAGTGGACGTTCGCCCGGGAACTGCTCGACCAAGGCCTCACCGCATCTGCTGGCATCGGCGACGTGAAGATCACTCCGATCGGCCCTCACCAGAACCGCCTCCTCAGCATCGAACTGAATTCCCCTGACGGATGCGCCTGCCTTGAAGGACCGGCAGCGTCCGTCAAGGAATGGCTCAACAAGACCTTCGAAGCCGTTCCTGCGGGCCGGGAGTCGGAATTCGTCGATGTCGACAGTTTCCTCGACAAGCTTCTGACCCACTGAGCCAAGCGCCGGCGCGCCCACAACGGGCCGAGCGCAAGAAGAGCCGCGCCGCCATGTCACACCAGCGGCGCACAGCAAGGCGCATGTTCCATCCGCCCACGTCCAGACAAGGGCAACCCTGTAGACACGCATGGAACAAGACTGGGACATCAGCCTGGAGAAAGCTGTCGGCACTGCGCCCGACCTCACCGACATGGACATGAACGCTGAGATCAGCCTCCGCGAGAGCGAAGGTCCCGACGATGACAGCAAGGTCCCGGTCGGTGCGGCCTCCTATCCGGCGAAATGCGCATCCTCACCTTGAGACGGCCTGTTCTTCCGCTCCTAGATCTTCGTCGATGTCGCACTCGGCACCCACCAGGACCATATCGTCGAGCTGCACAACTTTCTGGACACCCCCTTATTTCCCCGGACGATAACTGGCTTCCGATCCTCTGCATGCCGCTGCCCACCGTCATCTTCATTCACATACTTCTCCGAAAGTGAGAATCCTCCATGCCCGCACCCACGATCGTGGCCTCCGACGGGGAGTTCCGTCTCTACGGGGACTCCGTGCAGACCTTTGCCAGTCTGCCTGTGGCTACCTACGTCATCGAGTTCTCCCAGATCACCGGCTACAGCCTGCGCCAGACGGAGCCGCTGGCATCTGTCGAGGAGACTCTCTACGGCAGCCATGCCTCCCGTGTGCAGCGGATCGCCACTGGTTACTCGGCCATGGACCGCTCGCTCGGCGTCATCCTTTCTGGCGACAAGGGCATGGGGAAGAGCCTCATGCTCCGCCTGCTCGCCGAACGGATGCGCGAGGAGCACAAGCTTCCCACCGTGCTCGTACAGCACGACACGCCGAGGCTCGCTGCCTTCCTGGACGAATTGGGCGAAGTCGTTGTCGTCTTCGACGAGTTCGAGAAGATCTTCTCCAACGAGGGCGACGAGTCGCAGAAACAGTTCCTGAGCCTGTTCGACGGGCTGAGCACGGCGAAGCGTCTCTACGTCCTGTCGGTCAACGAACTGAAGCGCGTCAACGACTACATGCTCAACCGCCCCGGCCGCTTCCACTACCACATGCGCTTCGCCTACCCCGAGCCCGAGACCGTGGCCACCTACCTGCGCGATCAAGTGCCCGCAGTGACCGAGGAACAGGTGGCCGAGATCGTCGACTTCTCACGGAAGTACGACATCAACTTCGACCACCTGCGCGCAATCGCCTTCGAGCTGCGCCTGGGGGAGTCGTTCGTCGAGGTGATCGGGGACCTGAACATCAAGCGCAGTGGGCGCTTCAGCTCGTCGATCGAAGCTCACATCACCTGGCAGAATGGCGACACCGACGTCTTCGACGGTCTTGTCGATCTGTTCAACAGCAACAGTCTGCAGACCATCAACGACTGGGATACCGACACCGGGCTGCAGTTCCGCATGTGCGACGCTGTCCCGTTCGAGGACGGCTATCTGCTTCAGCCGGGTTCCTTCACGCTCACCGATCTCCGCGACGATGACGACACGTCGTCCGACGCCGAGAGGGACCTGAGTGCCTTTTCGGTGACACTGCGCCGTTCCCCGAAGCACTCCATCGACTTCTGAAGACACCCTCTTCCGAACCGCCGAGGAGTCACTTGGGTTACCTCGGCGGTTGGCCGTCCGGCTCACGCCCCCCTGTATAGAAAGCACTCTTCGGCCATGCCCAAGTACCGCATCGTCTCCGATTCCGACCCTGGCGCAGAGCATCGTGAGCCCCCAGAGGGCAACCTTTCCCTCAGCACGGCTCGTCTCCTCACGGTCATCGACTCCGAGAACCTGTTCTGGGCCACCGGGCGTAGGCTGCTCGCCTCCGGCGGTGACCTGCAGTGAGTGCCATGCAGCCAAATCCGACTGTGCTGCTCACCTGCCTGGCCGTCGCTGCGCTCGGCGTCCTGTGTCTCGCCATCGGCGTTGGCCGGAAGTGGCGCTGGCGGGATCCCACCCGGCTCTTCAGTTGGTCCCAGAAACAGCAGCTCATCAGCCAGGCCAGCGGCAGGTGCGAGCACAAACCACCTCTGTGGTTGCGATGCCCGGCACCGGGGACCGAGGCGGATCACATACACCCCTGGAGCCGCGGCGGGCCGACCGAACTGTGGAACGGCCAACTGCTCTGCCGCCGGCACAATCGGCGGAAATCCAACCGTGTGCCGAGCCCCCTTTACCGTTGGCGGCTGCAGCGCCGGCGCGGGAAGTACTGACCAGCCCGATACGCATCAGGAACAAACTTATGGCCTCCGCTCGCTGCACCTCCTCAGAAGATCAGGAACACGACAACCTCGAGTGGTCCGAGGAACGCCTGACCGACAAGAGCCAGGCCAAGCTCTTTGAGGCGAGTACCAAGTTGTTCGCGTCCCGCCCGCCCATGCCGGGGCCCTGGATCGGACACGACCTCGTCGACCCGGCGTGGACCGAAATGTCGTTCACCGACAGTCGCTTATGGGGCCGCAATGACGACATCTGGATGCGGGCACCCTGCCGCCCGCGGATGGTGGAGGTGCGCGAACTGTGAGCGTCGCTACAGCACACGTCGACATCGTGACTCCCGCACTGCCTGACGCCACGCCGGGTACGGTCATCGGCGCGGCCGAGGTCCTCGATCGCAGTAGCCATCGGCTGACGCGCGTCCCGCTGCGCGCCGAGATTCCTACCCCGGTGAAGATCCCGCACGAGGAGCGGTGCCTGGTCCACGGTTGGTCCCCCTACCTCTCGGTCCATCCCATCGTGGTGACCGGCGGCCGCACCCAGCAGGCAGTGCTCTCCATACGACGCACGAACGGGGAAAGCTCGGACGCCGAAGAGCCGCTTCAGGCTGCGAACGGCTGGATCAGGCTGTGGGGCCGAGAGCCGGACGGCCAATGGACCGTGAGGGACCCATCGGACATGGAGACGGGCGAGGCCACGACAGTGGCTACTCCGCTGGGCGGCCCCGCCGTCCTGCAGGTGGGTGGCGGTCGGCGGCGTCCGGTATGCACACTGGTGCCGGGGGGATCCCTGTTCATCCTGCGGCCCACTGAGCGTCGGCCGCAGGGTCCGGTAGAGGTCCGCCCTGCCGCGGACTCAGGTTTCACCCTGCTGGAGGCGCTACGGCTCGGAGAGTGGGGCTGGGCCGCCGTCGTGGAGCGGGTCTGGTGGGATGAGCCCAGCGTCCGAGGTACTCCGCTCTTCGATCTGGCAGTGGCTTATTTTGCATGCCGGCGCGGCAACATGGAGCGGGCCGCTCGGTGGCGACAGGTAGCCGGAGACCGTCATGAGGATGGTGCGGCCCGGATCGACGTCCTGGCCGTCGACGCTTGGCTCGCCCGGCGCCGAGGCGAGTGGCGGGAACTCACCTCGACCTTAGCCCGACTCGCCGATGCAAGAAGAACCCCACTGATGTCCGAAGGGCTGGATCTGCTTGCTTCGGAACTTACTCGCCCACCACTGGAGTCGCGGGCACCGCATCCGGGCGAGGCGCTTCGCCGCGTTCTGACCCCGTATCTGCGCGCGTCGCTGCCATCGTCACTCACCTCCTTCACCGCCGCCCACCCGGAAGAGCCACAGCTTCGGCCTTCGCAGAGAGCCCGGCCGGGCAAGTCGCTGCCCTTCCGGCTGGAGAAGGACATGAGCACCCGCAGATCCATTGAGTTGCCGAGCCTCTGCCCGAAAAGCGCTTCAACTGGCGGAAGGGCCGGCTCATCATCGCCACCAGGTCGGGCCATGTGAGAGGACATCCCCTCAATCGTGCTGCCTGGCCACCCCTGATCCGTAGGCCGGCGGCCGGGCTCCTCCATTCCGACCGCCACCACGGGCGCGGCCTGCACAACTCAAAAGCGACGCACTGTAGCTCAGTTGGTAGAGCGTGGATCTTATAAGTCCTGAGGTCGTGGGTTCGAGTCCCATCAGTGCGACCCAAATGGCTGCTGTAAGGCGTGAGTTCCCCGCCGTCACCATCACCATCCTGTCCGGCGCCGCGCACGCCTTCACCGGCACCTGGTGCGGTCAGCTCACCTCCGACGTGGCCATCGCCCTCAATTGCGCCGAGGCCGAGACGCCGGCCGAGCGGCTGTGTGCCCTCGGCGAGCGTGCGGGCCGCCAATGAGTGAAAACGACGTCCCCGCCGACAGCGGCGAGCCCAGAGGGGCCCTTCCAGGTCCCGGTGCCCGACGAGATGTTCCTCGCCGCCGAGTGGTTACCGCTGCACGCCCCACGACATCACTGACACCAAGGAACAACGACCATGACCGAGCCCGCCTACAGGCGTTCCGAGGCGGCCAGAAACATCCGCCAATCCAACCATGACCGTCACACCACCGGCACGAGCTGGGAGCACCCCAGCGCCTCATACACCGCCCTCAGCGCCCTCTCGCACCCGGTAAGCATGTCGCTCCATGCCTTCGAACAGGCCGTCAACCCCGGCATGTGTACGTACGTGCACGGCCGCATGGCCTCCGACGGCAGCGGCGATGCTGACGAGGCCGTGCAACACATACGCGCGGCCGGCCTGAAACACGAGCGTGCGGTCACCGCGGTGGCGAACTCGGCTGCAGCGAAGTGGCAGCGGGGCCGCTTCCGCGGCAACTGCGAACCGTCCACCCGTGAGACGCCGCTTTTCGACCCGGAGTCGCACCGCTTTTGGTGTGGCGTCCCCTGGCTCCACGACTTGCCCTGCCAGGACGGCGGCGCTCCCCACCCACGTGACGCGCAAGGAGACGACCGGTGACCGCACAGCTGCCGGTGCCGACGCGGTGCGCGGGCCTCCCAACCGCGGGTGGCCTGGTCGTCCCGTGGATCACGTTATACACCGCCGGCCGGTACCTGTTCGGGGCACTCGACAAAGCCCGGCGCGACCGGGCACTCGCCGAACGGCGCTGCCAGGTGTGCGGGCAGAGTTTCGATGAACGGATCTGTCTCGCAGTGCGGCCTGCCGATGTGCACGTCGGGTACACCGCCGAGCCCGGCATGCACCCGGAATGCCTCGCGTACAGCGTGCGCGCCTGTCCGATGTTGTCGGGGGAGACCGACCGCTACCGGTCCTCGCCCGTTTCATCGGGCCTGCCTGGAGCGGCCGAAGCGAGCCACGGGGCGCGCGCCGGACGTCCCGCCGACGCCTTCGACGCCTGGTGGATCACACCCGGTTCGTACTGCGTGAAAGCCGACTCGGAGCATTCCGGCCAACTGCTGGGTCTCGATCTGAACGTACCCGTGTTGCGCAAGCGTTCCATCCGCCCCGCAGCGGGCCCGGACCTGGACAGCCTGCTCGCCCTCGCCCGCCAGGCTCTTGGACTCGAGGGCGTCACGGCCAGATACCCGCATCAGTCCGATGATGCACCTCAGCAGCGCAACACCGTGAACGAGAGCGACTGATGGCCATCGCCCGTCAGTTCGCGTCTTCTGAAGCACTGCCCCGCCGGAACCCGCGTGCTGAGGTGGGCAACGGCCAGCCTTGGACGTCGGGTTCACGAATCCCAGGTTGATCCCTCTGGAGCACGTCATGGGTCTCCGCATCTGCCGGAGGGGCCGTAAGCGATCGATCCCGTTCGACTGCAAGTTGGACGCCGATCACTCAGGTGGCTGTAGCCCCTTCACTCACCGGCCCAGCCTGCCGGAGAACCCTGACGATCACGCCGCTCTTCTCGCGATGAGCAGGGGTGATCGGCGGTACGAATCCTGATCAACACCTCTGCCCCTTTTCAAGGAGAGCCCTGTGATTGCTGCACTCTTCAACCCGCTGGACATCGAGTGCCTGGCGAAGACTGCCGTGGAGCTGTGGGAGAACCCCGACCCCAGCGATCTTTCTGAATACCAGCGGGACAATCTCAGCCGCGCACGCCATGCCATGCTCGCCGAGCATGCAGACCAGCAGCCTCCCTACCCCGAAGTCGTGACGTTCATCAGTTCACGCCCGGTGCGCCAAGTCTTGGTGCTGCGCCGCTGGGACCGCGATCACGACGATGTGACGCTCCACGACGACAAAAACTCCGCGCTGGACGAACTCGCCGAGTATATCCGCGGTGTCTGGCACAAACTTGCTGGTGCGAAGGGCGTCCCCGACCAGCCGCCTACGGACAACTGCGAAACCGTGCGGCTCTACTACGGCCCTGATGGCGACTGCCGCCAGGACGAGGGATACGTCATCTACACCGAGGAGATCACCAGGCGTGGCCGGACCCGTATTGTGCCGCTCGACTACCGTTTCCCCAACGCGGATACGTGCGAGAAGGCGAACCGGAATGCCACCTTTCATCCGCAGACCGACAACAACGATCTCCCGTGCGTCGAAGTCGAAGGAGTCCTGGTGTTCGCCTACCTTGACCAGGAAGCCGACGCCGTTCGGGTCTCCGTGCACCTCGACTCCGCGGAAGACCAGCTGGTCCGTCCCGACGGTACCGTGCCACTGCGCGTGGAGGTCGGCGACGCCGTGGTGCTGGATGACAGTGCAGAGGGCACTCCCAAGCGGGATCTGCTGACCAAGCTGCTCGACGCCGCCGATGACAGTCAAGAGTAGGCAATCCGGGAGACGGCAATCGTGGCCGGCGTTCTCTGGCGGTGCCCGATCTGCGAATGGGACAACCCCGGCGAGGCCACCTACTGCGAAGGACCTGGCTCCTGCCGCGTCCCGAAGCCGAAGAAGACCAGCTGACGAAGCTGCCAGGGTACGCATTCGAATTCGCGAGGTAAATGGTGGGCTCAAGCGTCGGCGGACTGTCGCAGCAACGTCCAGTGCCTAGGCCTGGATATGGAAGTCTCTGCCTGACGCCCCCACCAGGCCCGGGGCCTGGGCAGCCCCGCATGACCGGGCTGTCGCACCCCGTCCACAAAGGCATTCCCATACCCTGAGTGGCGCCCCGCGCTGCGGGCTACGTGATGGTCCGTACTTGTCGCAGATTGCTGCGCTAACGCGCAGAGCCAACGGCTCCACCGGCGCGAAATCCTTCTTCGAGGCCCGCATCAGCTAAGCCGTGAACTGGGCCGCCGATTACGTGAGTGCTTTCGCACCCGAGGACAAGTAGGTCCTCGGGTGCGGCCAACCTCATCGGCAACAACGCACTGCACTACCTCGGGAACCCCGACGCGACACTACGCCACGCAATCAAGGCCAGCTATACCTCATCCTAAGGGAGCAGATTCTCATGGGCAAGAGCATGATTACCGCCGCTATCGCCTTCCCGGCTGAATGCACGGAACCGCCGAACTTCGACCGCGGCCGTCAGATGCTCGATGAAATCACAGACGCTTCGCTCTTTATCTTTGATGAGCCGGAGCGGGAACTGTGCGCGTTGCTGCCGAATCTGGACGGCGAGTCCGACCTCGTCGACAAGGACGGCGAAGTTCTCATCGACTACGCTCGGCGTGCTGGTCTCGTCATCATCGACAACCTCGAAAAGGCCCTCGACTTCCGTGAGACGGGCTCCGGAGAGGCCACCTACTCCCGTGAGATTGACCTCTTCACGGTCGCCGGTTACAGGATCTACATCTCCGGCGGGCTCTCCGGCCTCGACGCTCCCACGAATGCGTGTCAGGCGTTCGAGGACGCCTACAAACTGCCCAAGAGCGTGTTCCTCGGCATGGGCTTCATCTGGGACTGCTACCTGCCGCTCTCCCGTGCGAACGGCAGCGGGGACCATACGCCCCCGACCGACACTGACGTGGTCGACGCGATCGCGCTCGGCCTGGGCACCTCGTCGGAGTGGCCCGGCACGGACACCCTCAAGTGGATCGCCGAGGTCATCGGCACGGTACGTGACGAACCCGGGAGCCGCGATCCCCGCGAGTACCGCGAAGCATTCGCCGCGGAGCGTGCGTTCGATCCGCGCGAGGACGGCTTCCTCGCCAAGTACACCAACGAAGAGACCACCGAGGGAAATGAAGACTGACCATGAATGACTGGCACGACCAGTGACCTGAAGCACTTCGTCAACCGGATCAAGCGCCACCTCGAAGAAGCCGGACGACGGCCCAGGCCGCCATTGGAGGCGTTCGGCTACCTGAAGCGGACCAAGAAGCGCAGCTTCCGGCAGGAGCAGGTCGTGTGCTATGACCCGGAGCTCCTTCAGGGTGAGCCGCCAGCGCCTGAAAAACCGGCGCCGGGGAATCAGCCGGAATCGGGGCTACCAGCGTCGGGAAATCAGGTGTGGTCGGCCAGACGCTTAAAGACAATGCCGTGACTCTGTTGGTGATCTTGTCCGGGTGCTGACGACGGTCGGTGGCGGTGGTTCGCTGGTCGTGGCGGGGTGGCCTCGGTTTGGGGGCGGTGGACGATGTCGATGCGTCCGTCAAGTTTCCAGCGGATTCCTCCGATGACGGTCCGGACAGCGTGGGCGGCATGTCCGAAGGGCACGCCGGTGATGCTGATGCGGGACCGGCTGGATGTGGTGTTCGCCGATGACGACTTCACTGATCTGTACCCTGCCGATGGCCGACCGGGCTTCTCGCCGGGGCAGTTGGCACTGGTGTCGGTGCTGCAGTTCGCGGAGAACCTCTCGGACCGCGCGGCTGCGGATGCGGTGCGCACGAGGATCGACTGGAAGTACGGGCTCGGCCTTGAGCTGGACGATCCGGGGTTCGACCATTCGCTGCTCAGTGAGTTCCGGGCCCGCCTGGCCGAGGGTGACCGGGCCGATCAGCTATTGCAATTGATGCTGGACCGCTTGGTAGAGGCCGGACTACTCAAGGGGCGAGGGCGACAGCGTACCGACGCCACCCATGTCCTGGCGGCGGTGCGGCGGTTGAGCCGGCTGGAGCTGGCGGGCGAGAGCGTGCGGGCGGCGCTGGAGGAGATTGCCGGGGCCGATCCGGACTGGCTGATGCCGCTGATTGAGCCCGAGTGGGCCAAACGCTACGGCCGGAAAGTCGAGATCGGAAAAGTTCCGGGCGGCAAGGCAGCGGTGCGCGAGTGTGCCGAGGAGTTCGGCCGGGACGGGCAGAAGCTGCTCGCTGCGGCCTGGGCGGCTGATGCCCCGTCGCGTCTGCGGATGTTGCGGCAGGTGGAGATCCTGCGGCAGGTCTGGATCCACCAGTATCACTGGGATCGCGAGGGGTATCTGCGCTGGCGGGAGGGCACGGCCCTGCCGCCGGCCTCGCTGCGGTTCGACTCCCCTTACGACACGGACGCGCACTACTGCGTCAAACGCGATGTCGAGTGGAGCGGATACCGGGTTCATTTCACCGAGTCGTGTGACCGGGATGTGCCGCACCTGGTGGTGCACGTGGCCACCACCATCGCTCCCGTCCAGGACGGACAGCTGACCGACAAGATCCACGACGACCTCGCCACCCGCCGGCTGGCTCCGGCCGAGCACATCGTGGACACCGCCTACCTCTCACCCGCCCACATCGAGCGGGCCCAGCGCGTTCACGGCATCACACTGCTCGGCCCGATCCTCGCCGACAACAGCCGCCAGGCCAAAGCTGGCTCGGGCTTCGACAAGTCGGCCTTCATCATCGACTGGGACAACGAGCAGGCCACCTGCCCGCGAGGTGCCACGAGTGTGTCCTGGACCAAGCTGCACATCTCCGGCCACACTTATTTTCAGGCCCGCTTCGCCGACAGCGACTGCCGGCCCTGCCCGGACCGTGCCCGGTGTACCTCCTCGGCCACTCGCTCCCGCTCTGTCGCGGTGCTCCCGCGGCTGCTGCACGAGATCCAGATGCGTAATCGGCTCGACCAGCAGACCGAGCAGTGGCAGCGTCGGTACGCCATCCGCGCCGGGGTCGAGGCCACCCTCTCGCAGAACGTCCGAGCGCACGGCCTACGCAGAACCCGCTACCGAGGCCTGCCCCGCACCCACGTGCAGCACGTCCTGACCGCCATGGCCTGCAACCTCAGCCGCCTCGCGGACTGGTACGACACCACCACCTCATCCGGCCGCCGCGCACCCCGCTTCCGAATCCTCTGCGAGGCAGCCGGATTCGCCATCGCTTGACCACCCAAGATCACCAACAGAGTCACTGACTTTCTGCGGCAAGTTGGAGTGCCGTGGTGAGCGACGTCCCTGACTACGTCCGCGGCCGCGGCCTCCAGTGGTCCCGCCACTTTCAGCGCACCACTTCTACTGCCCTGGCCCCGCGCCCGTAGGCCGAGTGCGGGTGCACGCACCAACCTCCGTGCGTGGCGAGCTGGATCGACACCGGCGAGTAGGAGCCCGAGCGGGGCGCCGACGACTGACTTCGTATCCGGGACTGCCAGTCCGCCACTCTGAGGGCGACGCGCCCGTGTCCCGACTGCCGCCCCGAAGCAGCCCAAGCCCCGGCCGATCCGATGCTCAGGTACGGCCAGCAAATGCCGAAGACTCTTATGCGCAAGGAGCATCTGACATGCCATCGGCCCGACCCTACCGAAAAACGCCCCCGGCCTGGCGCGAGGAACTGACCCACGACCTGACCGGTGCCACAGAGAAGACGCGGGCAGCCCGGTTGTCACAACGCAAGATTGTCGCCACCCACCTGCGGGCCGTTCTGCCTCACCTGGAAGCGGCGTTCCACCGGGGCAGGCTCGGCCACCTGTGCGACCAAGGGTTGCTCCCGCCCTCGTTGACACGTCCTCTCACCGACCGCGAGAAGCAGGTAATCGTCCGTGTGGCGCGCGGTATGTCCAACGCGAAGATCGGCGTGGACCTGTTCCTCTCCGAGGACACGATCAAGACCCACCTGCGGCACATCTACAAGAAGGCCGGCGCGCACGGCAGGGCCGACGCTGTCGCCCTCCTGCTGATCCGGGGCGACATCACGGCGGCCGATGTTCTGGGGCCCTTGGATGACGAACGCTGACGCTCCGCCCCTGTGCCGGGCGACCGGTCCGCCTCGTCGAAATCCGTCGGCACGACGGCTCGGTTCACAGCTTCGCCATAAACGTCTGGCTCCGGAACGACTCATGCCCCCTCGAATCAACCACGCTCACCAGCGCCGCAGAAAGCGACTGCACCGTCTGCGACACGGTCGATGGCGACGAGACCGCTGCCCCACCGTGCGCCCCAACCGCCCAGCCCCACACCGACATCGATAACGCACAGGAGCCCGGCATGGACCTGATCTACACCAACCACCGCCACGGCGAACGCCGCATCCACATCGAGATCGACGAACACGAAGTCGCCGACATCCTCGACGACGTCGCCCCCGGCCCCGAAGCGTTCGCCGCCACCGGCAGGTTCATCGAAATCCTCCGTGAGTCCCACCGCCGCTTCGCGGCCGACCGGCAATGCGACGCCGTCGAAACCGAGACCTCCCGGACCTGAAGTCCGTACCGACGAATCTGGCAACCGCCCCACCGGCTGAACCCTCAGGAGCAGCACCCGATGACAACCGCCGAGCACGGGCCACAGAGCTCCGCACAACACCCCGAAGCTGGCCCCTCAACCGAACCCCAGCGGCTGTCTGGCGAGTCGCCGGAAAGCCACCACGAGGCCGCCTCGACGGCTGCCCTCACTGCCGAAGAAGGCGCAGCGTGTCTGGGGCAACCAGAGGAACTCCGGAAACCTCCCCGACAGACCACCCCGATACCCGATATTGACGAGGCCCGCGCGGCCGCGCACTTCGCCGACGGCGCGAGCACCCACAAACTCACCGTGCACCGCGAGAACGGCGTCTTCCGCCATCTCGAATTCACTGATCTTTCCGGTATGTCCCAGATCAGTCTCATCACCTGGCCGTACAACCTCCTCGTCACCGGATCCCACGGCAGCTATCACTTCGAGAGGTTCGGCCCGGACACCGAGGACATGCTCAACTGGATCCGGGGAAGTCGGCCGAACCCGAACTCATGGGCGGGAAAGCTCGTCAACGGTCGCCAGTCTGTCGAGGAGTACGACCGGACGCGCCTGGAACGCGAGATCCGCGACCGAGCTGCCGAAGCGGTCCAGGACGGCTGGGCACCCGTCGGCCTGGAGGCCGAAGTTCGGGAGGAAATTCTCGACAGCCACTGGATGGACGATGAGCAGAGCGCCCTCCGCCTTGTCAGCGAGTTCGAATTCGGCATGAACTACCGGTCCGAGTGCTCCTGCGGCAAGAGCGCGGACCATGACTCGTACAGCTCGGCTGACTGCTGGAACCTCCTTACCCACAAGGGCAAGGGCGACGGTCACAACGTCCGGATTCGGCAGACAGAGGGCTTCGCCTTCGACGATGTCGCCGAGTGGAACATCCGCAAACTGGATTACCACTTCCTGTACCAGTGCCATGCCGCTGTGTGGGCCGTCGCCCAGTACGACGCCGCCCGGGCCACGGAGCTCTCGGCAACTGGAGGGGCGGCGTCGTGACGCGCTTCCCGCTCCTCCGGCTGCTCGCCCAGGCATTCCTGAGCGGCGTGGTCGGCGCCCTGGTCGTAACTGGCATCTGGCTCGTGGCCGTGGGCGGGATACCGTCGCCGATCACGGGCCTGGTGTGCGCACAGCTCGTGACCACCGCGTGGTCCCTCGTTCAGGCCGCCCGCTTCCGGCGGAAGTGGCAAACAGTCCTCGCCTCCTACAACCAGCCGGCCCTGGGCAAAGGGATCGACATCCCGCACCGGCCGCCGGCCGACAACGAAGAGGGCAGCCGGTGAACGCCGAACAGTGGAACGCCCTGTACCCGGTTGGTGCGCCGGTAATCGCGTATCCCGGCGTCCGCCCGGAGGACCCGCTCGCCGTCGCGGTCCGGAAGAGGCAGGCAGACGGTCGCTTTGCGAACCAGGCTGACGTGGACCTGTGCCGCGCCCTGACGACCGTTACCCGCGCCCCGGCATGGACGCTTGGTCACGGCGCGGCTGTTGTCTCCGTCGAGGGCTACGCGGGCGGCATCCACCTCACCCACATTGACGTGACCGTAGAGGCCCCGTCCGAGGAGGCGGCGGCTCGTGGCTGACGTCACATCCGGGACTGTCACCCGCACTGTGCACCGCTGGATCATCCTCGCCCCAAACCTGGGGGCGCCAGGCTCCCGGTCTGCCTCGTCGAAATCCGGCGGCGCGACGACTCGGACCCAGCCGCTGCGCTGGCGGGCATGGTGCCGCAGATGTCAGTTTCACAGCGCACCGTGAACGTCCGGCTACCGGACAGCTCGTATCTCATCATGGCGACCACGTTCACCGACACCGCGGAGTTCCAGGGCTTCCCCCGGGGCACGGGCACGAGCGCAAGACGTTGCTTAACACCCCCCCCGCAAGGAAGTGACCGACGCCCTCTTCGCCACGCTCCCCGCCCAAGAGGGGCAGAGCGTGCTGGTCAGCTGAGCTTCGTAGAACAAGCAGGGATCTCCGTGAAACGGAGATCCCTGCTTCGCCATACCGTCGTTCCTGCCGCCTCACCCACAATATCCCCGCACCTCAGAGAAAGCGCAGCACACCCACCATGGCCAAACCGACCAACCACTACACCCCCTACGCTCAGGCATACTCGAACTTTCTGAGCGAGACCGCCGAACACCAGCTCATAGTTCTCCATGACGAGGGTCTTTACCGCCATCTGCGGATCCAGAAGCCCGGCACACGCACGTGGTCCTGGGACATCACCACCTGGCCGGGGCACCTGGCCACCTCCGGCGACATCGCCAATGGTTACATGTTCACCCGCGATCTGGACATGATTGACTGGTTTAGCCTCTGCAGGAAATGCCGTGACTATTACTCCGACGGTGCGCCGAACATCGATGTGCACTATTGGGCTGAGAAGCTCTGCGGCGGCCGTTCGCACGAGGAGGAGAAATACCACCCGGATATATTCCTGTGGCACGTTGGGGACAGTCTCAGCGAGCACGAGGAACTCGGTGATGAGGCCCAGCACTTCTTCGAGCAGCAGATCGCGTGCCTGCGCAAGTTGCACGAACTGCGCGGGCAGGGCGAAGCCATGATGCAGGAACGCCTCCAGGCGTACTGGAAGGACGAACTCAGCGAGACTGAGCTCTGGGTGAACAACGCCCTTTCGGACGGCCAGTTCGACAAGCTCGACGCCGAGTTCGACTGGTTTGAAGTCACTGGTGTGCCCATTCCCAAGCAGTCGCCGGCCGAGCGCGCTGTCAAGATCTTCGACAGGGCCCGGCTATACGCTGACTCCGAACGCGAGGCGCACGAATGGCTGCGCGAAAACTCCGAGATCTTCGGCGAGGACGCCTGGGAGTGGGACCTGCGTGCCTACGACCGTCACTTCCTGTTGACCTGCTACGCCATTGACCTGGCCGTGCGGTTCTACCGTGAGCACCAGGCCCAGCAGGCCGAAGCCCCTGAGGCGTTGCCAGCATGAGCCGCCGTCCGGCCCAGGCCCCGGCGATCGACGCGAAGGGCGGCGGTGAGACCCACCCCGCTTTCGGCGTGGCGGTCGTGACGCGAACAAGTGGCTCGGGACGTTCGCTGTTCCAGTCCGAT
Organism: Streptomyces sp. NPDC057654; assembly: GCF_042800135.1. Classification (NCBI taxonomy): domain Bacteria; kingdom Bacillati; phylum Actinomycetota; class Actinomycetes; order Kitasatosporales; family Streptomycetaceae; genus Streptomyces; species Streptomyces sp. NPDC057654. The sequence continues at coordinate 18,579 of NZ_JBHVHQ010000042.1, forward strand.
CTGCTGCACAACGAGACCATCTCGCTCTCCGTCCGCGAGGCCATGCGCAAACGCGACCTCAACCACGACTGGGTCCATCCGGGCCAAGCGCTCGTGGAGGTCGAGATGAGCCTCGCACAGTGGGGCTCGCTCGTGTCCTCAGTGGGGCTTGGCAGCGGTGTGCCGGTGACCATCCGGCGTACTGAGCGTGACCCCTTCGTGGCCGAGGTCCTTCATCAGCCTCGCACCGCCCAGAGTCTGCGGGAGGTTCGCGAAGCCACCGACCGGATGTACACACGTGTGAAGGCCGCCACGGCGGCACTGCACGAGGCGATCCACGAGAAGAAGGGCGTGAGGGCCACGAAGGAGGCACTTAACGTGCTGGAGAACGCCGTCGCCGGTGCTGGCAGCAACGCCCAGTTCACCGTCGACTCGCTCGTGGAGGCCGGTGAGCAGGTCGTCGCCCAGGCCCGCGCCGACATCGAGGCTCACGTCCTGGAGGCTGTCCGGCTGACGGGCGCCGAGCCCTCCATCGGAATTTCGTCATCCGATGCCCCAGCGCTGCCGGGGCCGGCTACCAGCCGAGAGGGGCCCGCCGATGCCTGAGCTCACCGTGCCCGATGAGTTGTTCGACGCCGACTTGGCCGCGTCCGACGGGCAGAGTCTGGCCGCCCGTTTCGACTGGCTCATCCGGAACGGCTATCTCGTCCATGCTCCCGTCGTCGGCTGTACCCGGGCATGCCCCGAGTGCGAGTGGGGTGCGTGCAGAACCCTGCCGGAGGACCCTGTCCGCCTCGTCTCCCGCGCGGAACGCAGATCGCAGTACGCGGTGAGCCCGTTCGACACCTTCGTGCCGCTCCTGGTCTCCGTCGTGCGCGAGTTCTCCGGCCCAGCTCCGGAGCCGGCTGAAGCATCAGCTTCGACAGGAGGGACACCAGCCGTGAACGCACGCACGGCCATCGGGACTCCACACAGGCCCCGGGCCGTCATCGTCGACATCGACGGGACGATTGCAAAGCATGTACTCCCCGACGGCAGACTGCTGCGGGGGCACCACGACTACCGCCTGGTACTCCGGGACGTACCCAACCTACCCGTCATCCACACAGTTCACGCTCTGCGCGACGCCGGCTACCAGATCCTTTTCTGCTCGGGCCGGCCCGAGCGTGACGGCCGGGGATACAACGTCCGCGATGCGACTCGGGGCTGGCTGGGCCAGCACCTGGGACAGTGGGCGAACGATGCTCTGCTGCTGATGCGCGGACAGACAGACATGCGCCCCGACTACGCCGTCAAGCACGAACTGTTCAACACCCGTATTCGTGACGCCTACGACGTCCTTCTGGCCCTGGACGACCGTGACCGAGTCGTGGCCCTGTGGCGCTCGCTTGGCATCGTCTGCCTGCAGGTCGACGAGGGGGACTTCTGAAGCCGCGACCTTTCATCTATCAGGGCCCGTGCCCCGGCTCCGCACCATGCGGGGCGGGAGCACGGGTCTCCTCGTTCTCCCGCCCGTACCGCCTCTCAAAAAAAAGGGGGGGGGATCCACCATTCGACTTCTTATTGAGTCGACGAGAATCATCGTATGAGGACCGACGACAAGCTATTCCCGACTGATTAGGCTGAAGCTATGACTCACAACAGCAACGCTCACGAGAACGGCACTCCCGGCGCCGCGCTCCCTAAGTTCCCCGTCAACGTCGTTCCGACCGACCAGATCAGGCACGAGCACCTCGCCACGGTGCTGAACCTCTATCGCCGCGGCGAGACCACGCCGCTGATCTTCGGCGACGACAACGATCCCGAGGCCGCGATCATCCCTTTCGCCGCGTTCATGCGACTCATGAAGTACGACCACGTGACCCACGTCCACGCTGAGACTGCCTTCCAGGCCGACCTCTCTCGCCGTGCCCGGGAGTCCGATGCCTCCAGCGATACGAGCATGACCGTCGAAGAGCTCGCGGAGAGCCTCGGCGAGCTCGGTCAGCAGTGGGCGGATGAATATCGCGCTGCCCAGCAGGAGAAGCGTGATGAGTGAGCGTCGGCCTCCCGTCCGTCTCCTGCCGACGGCCGGTCTCAAGCAGGACCTCCAGACGCTCCACGACGCCGCGGTGATGCACCCTCACGGGCCGGAGGGCCGGCTCCTGCGCGTGGCTCTCAACCAGCTAGGCCGGATCGGGCAGGGCGCGCCGGGTACACACCCGCTGGAGTACATGCCCAGTTACCCCGACCTCTCCGATTGCGAGACCACGTACGTCGGCGCGGATCCGTATGAGAAGCCCTCGCACCGGATCGTCTGGCGGGAGCGCACGCCCCAGCGCCCGGGCGAGCCTGTCACCCGCGAAGTCCTCGCTCTGGGTGAACGCGCGAACGGGCAGGCCTACTACATGGCCGGCCAGCGTCTGGGCCGCCCTGTGGGCTTCACTCTCGCCGAACTGGCCGCGCAGCGCGAGCCGATCGCGAGTCCCTCACGACCCCGGCAGAGCTCGATCGGCAGTTTCGACACGCCGTCCGCGGGTGAGCCTGACCTCCAGTTTGAGTGATCTGTAATCCGCGCTTCTGTTCCTTATCGAAGGCTTCTCATGGAAGAAAAGCAATATCCATTCGATGAGAGTGAAATGGTGGCGATGTGCGACTACGATCCGGAGGCTCAGACGATGGTGCCTGATGCCGAATCTCAGTCCGGCGCAGCCGTGGGACGCCGTCGGCGCATCGGTCCTCGTTCTGCTCTCTTCATACGGCGCAGCATCGGACTGACGATCGCCCTCGGCATGACGTACGGCATCTTCCACATCGTCTTCCGCACTGAAGTGTTCGCCGCGGTACTGGCCTACGTCGGACCCGTCGAAGACTTCATCGACTGGGTGGCCGAGGACCCCGGGCGGGCCTGGGTCGCACTGGCGGCCCTCGTCATCCCGCACATCGGGCTGTACTACCTGCTCTTCGAGGATCGCAAGTAGGGCGAGGCGTCATGTTCGGGACCAGCGCCTGCGGCGAAGTCGCCCGCGCCCGGTGATAACCGCCCCGAGTTATGTATTCCGCGGCTCCGCAGTAGGGCCGCTGTCCTCGGTGGCCGAGACCCTGACCGCCTGGGCCCGCGCCGAGGAGGCGCAGGTGTGGTGGGTGCAGGCCCGACAGATTCTAAAGAACCGCCATGCCGTCCGGTACCCGGGGTGCTGTCCGGGACTTCGGCCGGTCATTGCCCGCGGGCCGCCCCACGTCGGCCGGTGAGCACCGCCGTCCGTGCCGCCTCCGGCACTCGCGCTGCGCCCGGGACAGGAGCCAGGCCCGGTGTGTTGTGCCTGCCCGTCGTCTTGGAGTTCGTCGAGGTGGGTCTCGGCCTCGTCGACCGCCGGCAGTTCAAGCGGAGCAGTTGACCGCGCCCATGTCATCATCGCCCCCGGTCTGATCGGCGGCATCAGCTTGGCGGCCATCACCGGATGGATCACCGGTTTCTCCGCTTCGGTCGCAGACGCTGTCTCCGGCCTGTGGAACGACTCCATGGGCCGGGTCAACTCGCCGCTGGGGTGGGAGCACCGCCTTGCCACCGCCGACGCGTCCCTCGTCCTGTCATCGTGCTCGTGCTGATCTTCGCCACTGCAGGCGGCTGAGCCTCGCAACTGGGCTTGTCCCGGCAGAAAAAGAGAACCCCCC
>NZ_JBHVHQ010000043.1:0-21803 GCF_042800135.1 Streptomyces sp. NPDC057654
GTACCCCCGTCAAGCTCTCCACCTGGAGCATCTCGACGCTGGAGCACATGAGAACCGTGCCCGCCGACGGCGCCACCGCGCAGGATCAGCAGGGGCAGATCTTCAAGTTCGTCGGTGGCGCGCCCGTCCACATGGCCACCTGCGACGGCAGCGGCTGCGGCAGCCCCGTCAAGGTGTCCACCTGGAGCGTGGCGACGCTCGACCACATGAATCCGGCACCGGTGGACGGTGCCACCGCGCAGGATCAGCAGGGGCAGATCTTCAAGTTCGTCGGTGGCGCGCCCGTCCACATGGCCACCTGCGACGGGGTCGGCTGCGGCAGCCCCGTGAAGGTCTCCACCTGGAGCATCTCCTCGCTGGAGCACATGCGGCCGTATCCCACGGACGGGACGACGATACGGGACCAGCAGGGGCAGATCTTCAAGTTCGTCGGCGGCGCGCCCGTCCACATGGCCACCTGCGACCCGGGCTGCGGTGCTCCGATCCCGGTGTCCACCTGGAGCATCTCCCACCTGGACCACATGCTGGCCGTACCGATGGACGGGACGACCGTGTCCACCGAGAACGGGACCGTCTACAAGTTCGCCGCCGGATACCCGTTCCGGCTGTCGGGCTGCTCCTCGGGCTGCGGCTTCCCGGTGCCGGTCACCCAGTGGAGCGTGGACCACCGCGAACACATGGCCGACAAGCCGGTCGACGGCATCAGCCTCGTCGCGGTGGACACCGGCACGCTCTACCGGACGAGCGGCGGGTTCACCGACCCGATGGGTCCGTGCCCGCAGACCAGCGGCTGCCAGTGGGCGCCGCGTGTCGACCAGTCCTCGGTGGAGTTCCTCACCGACCCCAGCGCCAACCACGGCCCCCTCTACGGCCAGCTCACCCGGTACGTCAACGCCGGCGGCGACCACTACAGCGCCACCGGTTCCGTACCGCCCGGCTACCGGGCGGAGGGGGCGCTCGGCCAGCTCGACCTGGTGCAGGAGCCGGGCACGCACCCGCTGTACGCCTGCCAGAACGGCGCGGAGGAGTTCAGCTCGGTCCGCGACGACTGCGAGGGCTCGTCCCGCATCGCCCTGCTCGGCCACCTCTACGACGCCCCCGCCCCCGACGGGCCGCCGATGCTCGCGGTGTACCGCTGCAAGGACGGCACCGCCGGTGAGCACTTCGACTCGACCGACCCGAAGTGCGAGGGCAAGGTCCAGGAGAGCCGGCTCGGCTACACCATCGGCTACGGGGCGCTGACCCGGTACGTGCACCAGGGCGCGCCCAGCGACCACTGGACCACCACCCGGGCGGCCGGGGCCGGTTACCGCCCCGAGATCGCCATGGGCATGGTGTCCCTGGTCGGCGGTCCAGGAACCCACGCCCTGTACAGCTGCCGCAGCGGCAGCGACGAGTTCACCTCGCTCCAGGCCGACTGCGAGGGCGCGACGAAGCTCGCCGAGATCGGCTGGACCTGGGACGCACCGGTCGCGGGGGTGCCGAGCCTGCCGCTGTACCGCTGCCGGATCGCGGGCGGCGAGCACTTCGTCTCGCACGACGCGAAGTGCGAGGGCATGCAGCAGGAGGCCCACCTCGGCTACGTCGTCGCGCGTGCCGCCGTGACCCGCAGCATCCGGGGCAACGACCACGCCGAGGGCACGGCGGCCCTGTCCGCCGGATACCGGGCGGAGGCCGTGCACGGATACCTCTCCCTCGTCGCCGAGCCGGGCACCAGGGCGCTGTACCAGTGCCGTGCGGGCGGGGACGACTTCACCTCGCTCGACTCCGCGTGCGAGGGCCAGACCGTGCAGCGCACCCTCGGCTATCTCTGGAGCGACCCGCCCGCCGGCCGGCCCAGCACCCCGGTCTACCGTTGCAACACCGGCGGCGGGGACCACTTCGACTCGGTGCGCGAGGACTGCGAGGGGCAGCACGCCGAAGGGATCCAGGGCTATCTGCTGACCACGCCCTGATCCGGCCCGCCCGCACTCGCTCCCCGGCCGGGACCCGTCCCGCCCCCGGACCGTCACCGCATCTGTCCGACACCGACCGCCGTCGTAAGGCAAGGAGACCGCGATGAGACGTGGGGCACCCGCCCGGTGGACCTGGCCGGCCGTCCTGTGCGCGCTCGTCCTGCTGCTCGCCCCGGGCACCGGGGCGGCGGCCGAGCCGCACTCCCCTCCGGCACCGCTCGCCTACCCCGAGCGCGGCGACTACCGGATCAAGGCTGTCCAGCCCGACGACTGGCCGAACAAGGACGAGATCGCGGGCAACAACACCGGCGGCGTCGCCATGAACCTGGTCTGGGCGCAGTGGCAGCCCACCGTGCAGTCCATGCCGTGCTCGGCCGGCCAACAGCAGTACGACGGGCAGTGCTTCACCGTGCCCGCGCACCTGGACGCCGACATCCGCGACTGGACCGAGCGCGGTCTCGTCGTCACCGGCGTCGTCTACGGAACACCGGCCTGGGCCCGGACCGGCAGGACGTGCGTACCCTCCGCCCCGGGCATGGAGATCTTCTGCGCCCCGGACCGTGCGACCGACTACGCCCGCTTCGCCGGCATGCTCGCCCAGCGGTACGACGGCCTGCACGGTCACGGCCGGGTCGCCGACTTCGTCATCGGCAACGAGGTCAACACCAACACCTGGTTCAACATCGGCTGCGGCCACGGCACTCCGTGCGGCACCACCGCGTGGCTCGACGAGATCGCCGCCCTCTACGACACGGCCTACGACCGGGTCGCCGCCGAACAGCCCACCGCCCGCACCTATCTGTCGCTCGACCACTCCTTCGGCAGCGCGCTGGACGCACCCGCCGCGACGGAGCCCCTCCTGTCCGGCATGACCGTGCTGCGCGGCCTGGCCGCCCGCGCCGGAACCCGCCACTGGCGGGTGGCCATGCATCCCTATCCGCGCGACCTGCGCGGTCCGGTGTTCGGTCCGGACGACACGCCGTACGTGACGTACGGGACGCTCGGCCATCTCGTGGGCTGGCTGCGCCAGAACTTCCCGGCGAACACCGATGCGTGGTCGGACGTGCAGCTGACCGAGAGCGGCATCACCTCGGCCGGGTCCTCCTCGCCGGAGCGGCAGGCGCAGGCCGTGTGCGAATCCTTCCGGGACGTGCTCGGCACGCCCGGCATCACCAACTACGTCTACCACCGCATGCTCGACAATCCCACGGAGACCGCCGCCGGGCTCGCCCTCGGGCTGCGCGCCCCCGACGGCAGCGCGAAGCCCGCGTGGCGGACCTGGGCCCTGGCCAACCGCGCCGACCTGACGCCCGCGCAGTTGTCCTGCGGCTTCGAGAACCTGCCGTACACCCGTCTGGTCCGCGCCCACTCCCCGACCCGTGGCCACTGGGCCTCGACCCGCGGGCTGCCCTCCGGGTTCACCGCCGAGAACGCCTGGCGGCTGCTGCGCCACGAGGCGTCCGGCACCCGTCCGCTGTTCGAGTGCCGGGTCGGCGGCCACAACATGGTCAGCACGGAGGCCGGCTGCGAGGGTCAGGAGCCGCTCGGCCCTCTCGGATTCGCCGGAACCGCCCCGGCGCCGGGCACCGTCGCCCTCTACCGGTGCCAGATCCCGTCCACGGGAGACCACTTCGTCTCCGAACAGCCCACCTGCGAGGGCCAGCGGACCGAGGGCCTGCTCGGGTACGCCTGGCGGACCTGAGAACGCGCGGGGGCCCGGCCGCTGCGACCTGTGCCTGCGAGGGCCGGCTGACGTGCCATCAAGACTGCGGCGTCAGCGCCTTCGGCCGGTCCAGGTCCCGTACCCGATCCTCCACCAGGGGCGGGCCGGCTGCCGGTGGGCCTGCCTCCCGCACGACCTGCCGCTGAAGAGCGCGACGTACTCCTGCTTCGTCTGCTTCGTCACCGGTGACGGCGGAGGTCTCTTCCGACGTCCCACGGAAGAGACGGTCGGAGTGCGGCTCCGTCGGGGTTGATGTGCTCGGCCCAGGTCACACGGTCACCACCGGCGATGTCCAGGACATCGCCGATCAGCTCCGGCAGCTCGGGCTCGTCGTTGGCCACCCGGCGCGACAGCACCGTGTCACCCTCGGCATCCAGGACCAGGCAATGGTGGTGGCTCCTACCGCAGTCGGTATCCCCTGGGTGCCACAACCCTACGAATGGCTGGGGCCAACCTGTGAAGGAATGTAGAGCACGACGAATGGATCGCCTTCCCTCGCCGCTACCTCCCCGAAGGCAGCATGAGCGAGATCTACCACGAACTCCCCGACAGCGCCCCGCGCCGCCCAACACCCCGAACAGCCCCACCAGTTGACCCCCAACACCACGACGAGGGACGCGACCCATCATGTGGAGTGTGCGGCGATCCTGGAGTCGGTCCGTGACGACGCCTTACCTGCGGTTTTACCAATGCGGATGATGTGTGGTGCGGGCGTTACGGGGGCCATATCTCGACTCTGAGGTGACGCTCGCGACGCTCATCCGACGCGCGTCTCGCAGTGACGTCTCGGAAACCCGCAGGCGTTGATCGAACCTATGTTCGCAGCCTGTCGAGCCGCTCGGACTGGCCTGGGAATGAGACGCCTGCTCGACGAGCCCCCAGTCTCGCATCCCAGCGTAACGAAGGTATGGGCCGACAGCGGTCACCAGCACAGCGTCTTCCAGCACGGGGTCGCCCGAGGATTCGACGTCGAGCTCGTGAAACGACCCGCCACCAAAGGGCGGGGCGCATTCCTGTATGCGCGGGCCAGCCCTGGACCCCCAAGGGGAATTCCGGTCGAGGCGCTCAGAGGACGAACGCCGTGCAGTCCTCACCGCCGACGTCACCGCTCTGTTCTCGGAGGGCTCCAGACGATTCGTGCCACGGGCGAGCCCGACAGTAGGTTTCGGCACGCAGCGCACGCCTGCCCAGGCGGACGTCGATGGACAGTTGGTGAGGGGTGCCGTTACGCCGCGGTGGTCCGAGCGATCTCGCCTGCCGTCGGCACGGGAACGACCTCGACGCTCACCCCGCGTGTGTTCAGCTCCCGCGCTGTCTGGTGGAGAGTGATTTGGGAGAAGGCGAAAAGCGAGTCGGCTGTGAAGGTGGCTCCGGACTTGTGCCGGACGGCGAGGACCAGCCGGCGAGGTGTGAAGTCCTCGGCCAGCATGATTCTCCCGTTGCTTTCCCGTGCGACCCGGCGGATGAACTGGCGGCGCGCCTCAGGCGAGTTGATGAGGAGTTCGACGGCGACCTGTGCTTGCCCGAGGAGGTGGCTGAAGGAGCCGGAGGAGCCGGACTGCTTGACCAGGACAAGGGTGCCATCCGGAGTCAGCAGGTCGCAGATTTCGACCCGGTCGGTGCGCTTGAGAGGGTTATTGATGAACTCGCCGTCGAGAAACAGCCATTCGGGCCGGGCTGTTGAGACCGCACGGTTGTAGGCGCGTTCGCTCGCGCCTTCGGGCCAGGGCGGCAGACCGTGCACAGCGGCATCGGTGAACAACTGTTTCAGGTTGTCTCGGACGGAGTCGATGTAGCCGGCGCCGAGCTCGTACCAGTCGCCGTCCAGAAGGCAGTACGTCCGTGAACCGAGGGAGACATCGGCCTGGATCCAGTCCAGTGCGTGGGTGGTCGCCAATGGTACGGAGGATCTGGACGAAGGGTCGCGGTGGAGGGTCACTGTGCCGTCGCGCAGGGCGGCGAGACGGCTGCCGGGTCGGCTGATTCGGGCCCGGGTGAGGACGTAGGCCAGGTCGAAGTCTTCGGACAGATAGGCCTCGGTGGTGCCGATACGAGTCCTGAAGGCGGTGGCCTCTGCTTGTGTGTCGTGCAGGTCGAGGGGGACGGAGAACGAGATCCGTCCGTCGGCCGGGGCGCCGAGCAGACGGTCGAGGGCGGCTTCGAGTGCTGCGCGGGTGACGGTGTCGGTGACCGGGACGATGTGGTCGACGAATTCCAGCTCGGGGTGCGGGATGTCGTCCTGGCAGACCCGGGTGATCGTGCGCAGGTCCTCGACCAGGTCGGCCGGTTCGATACCGAGCGGGAGCCGTAGGCCGACACCGCCCTGAGCGGTGCAGGCCCGGCCGTTGGCGTGGCGGCTGCGGGTGAGCGGGACGTCGTCGAGATGGCCGCCGAGGTGGCGGACCACCCGCGCCTGGTCGCGGATGCCGAGTGCCGGGACCGTGGTGCCGGCGGCCACCAGGGAGATGTCGGTGCGCGGTCGGCCGAGCGCTTTGGTGACCGCGCCGCTGATGTGCTGGGGGTCGACCATGCGGATGGCGAAGCAGAGGCCGAAGCGCTTGTCCTTGAGGGCGTCGGGAACCAGGCGGTAGCCGTTGCCGCAGGTCACGGCGTAGACCTCGCCGTCGACGGCGAGGAGCAGCAGGGCTCCGGTGCGGCGGACGGGCTCGAAGACCGGGATTCCGGTGGTGCGGGCGTTGGGGGCGCACCAGGTGTCGGTGGCCTCCTCCTTGCCGTAGGTGAGGTAGACCGCGGGCACGCCGAGGACCTCGGGGTGGTGCAGTTCGGTTCCCAGCCGGTCGAGCTGTTCGTGGTCGAGGGCCTCGAACATCGCCTCGGGGGTCGGGGACACGGTGGGGAGCCGATAGATGGTGCGGACTGCGGTGTGGGTGGCCATGGGAGTTCTCCGGGCGTCTGCGGGGGCGCGGTGCGAGAAGGCCGACGAGCCTCATTCGTGTGCGCAGAATAGTGACAGCATTATGTGTACGTTGTCAACGCAGTAATGGTGTTCCCGTGGTCGTGCCACTGCGTGTACGGTGGCCGCATGTCGGACCAAGCTGCCCCCGCTACCGGCCCCCTCGTCACCGGATCAGAGATCGCGAGGCTGGCCGGCGTCACCCGCGCCGCCGTGTCCAACTGGCGTCGCCGCTACGACGACTTCCCCGCCCCCTCCGGAGGCGGGGCGAACAGCCCGCTGTTCGCGTTGCCCGAAGTCCAGGCGTGGCTGGAGAAGCAGCGGAAGGGGCAGGAAGCCTCGGTCGAGGTCCGGCTGTGGCAGGAGCTGCGGGCCGCCTACGGAGAGGACATGGTCGCCGGACTCGCGGATGTGGCCGAGCTGCTCTTTGAGGGGCACGGTCGACGGCCGCAGGGGTTGCGCCTGGCGCGAGAGGCCGTGGCGCGCGTCCGTTCTCTCGCCGAATCCGAGCGGCCCGTTGACGTCGTGAACGCACTGACCGAACGGTTCGCCGACGCCGTACGCCGCGCCGGGTCGGACCAGGTGACTTCGGCCCGCCTGGCCCGCGCCGTACGCCACTTTGCGCCGCCGCTGCCGTCCGGGGCGACGGTCTTCGATCCTGCCTGCGGTATCGGCCTGCTGCTCTTCTCCGTCGCCGGGCAGACCGGGGTGCTCTGCCGCGGGCAGGAGGCCGACGCCGACTCCGCTCGGTTCGCCAGGCACCGTGCCGCCCTGTCCTCGATGCCCGACACCCGGATCGAGACGGGCGACTCGCTCCGCGACGACCGGTGGCCCGACCTCCGGGCCGAACTCGTGGTCTGTGATCCTCCGGTGGGCGTCACCGGATGGGGCCGCGAGGAACTCCTTCTCGATCCACGCTGGGAGCTCGGCACCCCGTCCAAGGCGGAGGGCGAACTCGCCTGGCTGCAGCACGCCTACGCACACACCGCGCCGGGCGGGCACGTCATGATCGTGCTGCCCGCCTCGGTCGCCTACCGCAAGGCCGGGCGAAGGATCAGGGCCGAGCTGGTTCGCAGGGGCATCCTCACCCAGGTTGTCGCCCTGCCGCCGGGCACGGCCTCCTCGCACGCCCTCCCCGTTCACCTCTGGACCCTGCGTCGTCCCGGCCCGGCCGACGAACCCCCGGCCACGATGCGGATGGCGGACCTCACCGCCAACGATCCCGAGGGCAGCCTCACCCCTCGCCCCGAGCAGATCGTGGACGTCCCTCTGATCAGTCTCCTCGACGACACGGTCGACCTCACCCCGGGCAACCATCTCCAGGCCGTGCACCGCGACTACTCCGGCGAGTTCACGGCCCTCCGCGACGATCTGGAGGAGCAGCTGCGCCGGCTGGCCGCACTGCTGCCTCAGCTGCGGCCCGGTACGGGGGCAGGCTCGCTCGACGGTGCCACGACGGGCGTCGCCGAACTCCTCCGGGCAGGCCTCGTAACCTTCGAAGGCCCGGAACCGGTCTCCGTCAGTGACCAGCTCGACACCGATTACCTCCAAGGTTTCCTGCGCAGTCCGGCCAACACCCGCCGTGCCACCAGCGCCTCCGGCACCTACCGGCCGGAGGCCAAGGGCGCCAGGATTCCGCAGCTGGCCATCGAGGAACAGCGCCGCTACGGTGCGGCCTTCCGGGAGCTCACCGAATTCGAGGCGACGATGCGGGCAGTGTCCGAGCTCAGTCGCCGGCTTGCCGAGCTGGCCCGCGACGGACTCTCCACCGGCGCTCTGGCTCCGCAGGTCTAAGAGGGCATCTGATCAACATTCACGCCGGTGTGGGTGGCATGTCCGTTTCGATTCGCCAGGTTGGTGCGGATTCTCCGGTGAGTTCGCGGCTCATTTTGTTGGCCATCGCCCAGTGGATCGTCGTTCGGGATCTCTGCGGCAGGGCTTCGTAATCGCGTGCGAGGCGGCGATGCTGCACCAGCCAACCGAAGGTCCGCTCGATCACCCACCTCTTGGGCAGCGGCTGGAAGCCCTTCTCTTTGGGCCGCTGCACCACCTCCACATCGATCCCGAGGCCGGCGCCGTGCTGGATCACGCCGGTCTGGTAATCGCCGTCGGCCCATACCTTGGTCACGCTCGGATGGGCCGCGGCCAGTACGGTCAGGGCCTGCTTGCCGCCGACGGAGTCGTGGACCGAGGCGGCGGTGACAAGGACGGCCAGGACAAGACCGAGGGTGTCGGGGACCAGGTGGCGCTTGCGCCCCTAGATTTTCTTGCCGACATCGATGCCCTGGCTGGTCTCGGCGACGTCGCTGGAGGCCTTGACGCTCTGAGCGTCCACCACTGCCGCGGACGGCTCCACCAGTCGGGCGTTCGCCAAGCGCTTTCTGTCCCGCAGCAGATCATGGACCTGCTCGGTGGCTCCGTCCGCGGAATCACCCGTTCACACCTCGGTCGGCAGGAACTCGCTCGGTGTTCCGCTCCAGCTCACGCTCAGCGCCTCGCGCGCCCTGGTGCAGGCGACGAAGAGCAGGCAGCGCTCGCGCAGAAGGTCGGCCTCGTGCTGCGGTGCGTCCGTCTCCACCGGGGTGATCTCGCGGGCGAAGGGCACCGCTCCCTTCGTGACCCCGAGCACGGAAACCGCCCTGAACTCCAGCCCCTTCATGGCGTGCATCGTGGCCAGCCTGACCCCTGGTGTCTCCGCGGCGATCTGCCCCTTCACCCGCGCCACCGGGATCCCGGCGTCCTTCAGCCGGGACTCCGCCGCGTCCAGTGTCAGGTTGAACCGGGCGCACACCCCGATCTCGTGCGGTGCGAGCCCTTCGCCGATCCATCCCCGCACCCGGTCCACAAGCGCGGCGTACTCCTCCGGCTGGGTGGCGAACCCTCCGGCCTCGGGCCGGCGGCCGCGCAGCAGCGAGCGGTAACCGGCCAGGGAGTCGGTTCCGTCGCCCTCCAGGGCGTCCACGCTGACCGGTGCGAGCAGGCGCGCCGACCAGGCCAGGATCTCCTCGGTGGAGCGGTAGTTGAGCCGCAACCGGAAGCTGCGGCCGGCGGTCGCGATCCCCAGCGAGCCGAGCGACACCCGGGAGTCGTAGATCCGCTGGTGCGGGTCTCCGGTGAGGAACAGATCGTCGGGGCCGGGGGTGACAGCGGCCCGGAGCACCCGCCACTGCGCGGGGTGCAGGTCCTGCGCCTCGTCCACCACGACATGTTGGTACGGGGCCGGGCCGGCGGCGAGCAGATCGGCCGCCCGGGCACAGATCCGCAGGTGCGCGGTGGCGCCGCGCTCCTGGAGCAGCTTCTCGAACCGCTTGACGCCGCTCCACACCAGCCCGCGCCGGGCCGCACCGAGGCCGGTACCGCGTCCGCGCCGACTTGCCGCGAGATAGCCGTCCAGCTCGCGGATGTCCTGGCCGAGCACCACATGGCGGTACTCCTGCGCCAGGAAGCGGGCCTGGAACGGCAGGTCCAGTTGCTTGACCGCCTCCTCCCACAGATGCCGCTGGTCGCGGTCGCCCACCGGCTTCGGCGTGCTGCCGGTGCGCTGTCGCACCACGCCGTTGGCGTAGGCGTCGACCGTGGTCACATTGACGCGGGCGAGGAGTTTCTCATCGTTGTCGAGGAGGAGCACGAGCATGTCGCGCAGCCCGGCGGCGAGCGCGTTGGTGTAAGTGGTCAGCAGGATCCGGCTGTCCGGCGACCGTCCCAGCAGGTGCCGGACCCGGTGCAGGGCGGCCACCGTCTTCCCCGTCCCCGGGCCGCCGGTGACCTGCACCGGACCGCCGTACGAGGTGCGGTAGGCGACCCGTCGCTGGGAGGGGTGCAGGAAGACCCGCCAGGCCGCGAACGGTTTCGCCAGGATTTCCTCCAGCTCCTGCGGGCCGGTGACGAGACGGATCCGGGCGGTGGTGTTGCTGATGACGGTGGCCAGGTCCTCGTCCGGCTCGGGCGGTGCGTCCACCGGGCGGCGTACGGCCACCACGTCCCGGTAAACCTCCTCCGGCGAGAATCCTTCTGCGAGGTACTGGAGGACCTCCAGCTGGTCCTCGGGCAGCAGCGTCGCGAACGCCTCCAGCTGCGCCTTGTCAGCCATCGAGCGCGCCGCACGCAACACCTGGGCGTCGATGCCCAGTTCGCGCAGGACTCCGTTGGAGACGCCGGAGAACAGCAGCTTCGGTGCCTTGCGGGAGGCGGTCTCGTACAGCGGGGTCAGTTCGTCCAGCGCGACCGCGTTGCGAACCTCCAGGCCGCGGGTGGCGCTGTTCGTGCTGTACAGGCGTTTCGCCGCCCAGGTGTAGGCGTCGTCGTGCGGCAGCACGTGGACGAGGAGGAAGAGATCGCTGCCGTCGTCCGGGGCGAGGACCACGCCACGCCAGAAATCGGTGACCCGTATGGTGCGCATCCGCCGGTCACGGGCGTTCTCCACGGATTCCAGATGCAGGCCCTTGTCAGCGTTGAGCTCGGCCATGGTCAGGGCCTGGAACTTCGTCATGGCCTTGCGGACGCCGGCTCGGACCGGCTTTTCCAGGGTGTCGTATCCGTCCCAGAAGCTCTGGGCGAAGGCGAGTCGGGGCATAGGCCGTGGGCTCCCTTTCCGTGGGTGTCAGGTGGTGGGTCCGGCCAGGCGGGCGGCGAGTTCCCGGAAGGTCCGCAGCAGCGCCGCGGGTTCCGAGGCGAGGTCGAGGCTGTGCTGGAACAGCCGCAGACCGCCGGTGCCGCGGACCTCGGTCGTCCGCTCGGGCAGGCGGCCCGCCGCGTACACCAGATGTGCCTCGCGGAGGCCGAGCACGGTGGCGTAGGCGAGCGCCTGGTACAGGTCGGCGTTCGGGTAGCCGTGGGCCTGGTGGGATTTCTCGGTCTTGTACTTGGCGTCGACGACGGCGACAGGTGTATGGCCGTCCGCGCCGTACACCACCAGGTCCGGCTTCATCCGGACCTGGCCGCCCGGATCGAGAGCGTGTACGTCCTGCAGCCGCGCCGTCAGGCCGTACTCGCGGAGGGCCTTGCGCAGTGCGACCGTCACGAAGTCCTCGAAGAGCTGGTTCATGTCGAGCAGGAAACCGTCCAGGGCGAGCGGGCCGGTCCTGTGCTCGGGCGAGGTGGAGCGCAGTACGGCCTCGGCGAGCCGCAGGGCGGGCTGGTAGCGGGAGTTGAGACGGGACGGCTGCCAGTGCGGCAGGTCCTGGCCGCGGATCAGGGGACCGGCGTCCGCGAGGCGGACGCGCTGGTGGGCGAGACGGCGCCGTACCGGCCCGGGAACGGACGGCAGCCGCAGCAGCCGTTCCACCGCGGCGCGCAGGATACGGTTCTCGGCGGTGTCGGCCGTGTACGCGTCGTAGACGATCTCGGCGGGCGGCATGCGGCCGAAGTGGCGCCGGATCTGCTCGGCCTCCCGTAAACGGCCCCGGACCACCAGGGCGGACTCCGCGGTCTCCCGGTAGCCCTGGAGTACCCCTTGCCGCAGCGCCGCGTCGATCTGCCGCTCCACCGCGTACGCGAGCGCGGGTACCACGTCGTCGTGCGCGCCGGTGCCAACCGTGCCCTCACGACTGTCGCGCCAGACGCCACCCGGGTCGAGGCTGAAGCCGAGCAGGAAGAACAGCCGCCCCACCGGCGTCTTGGGCGCTATCCGCAGCACCGTTCCGCCCGGCAGCCGGACCGCACCGACCTGGTGACCCGCACGCAGCCTCCAGTGTCCGGGCCGCTCGAAGTCCGGCGCGGCGGCGTCGAGGAACCGTGCCGAGACGAGGGCCCGCCCAGTGGCCGCGTCCAGCGGTACGGACAAGGCGGCGCCGTACTCCCGCAGTGTGATCTCATCCGGGGTGTAGCTACGAACTGGGTCTGCGTTGCCGTCGGCGGTCGCAGCCGGGATCTCACTGTGCGCCGGGGCGGTACCGCCCGCCGCGTTCCCGCTCATGACCGCCGGGTCCGCTCGCGCAGCGCGTCCAGGCCGTAGCGGGCGGCGATGTCAATGCCCTCGCCGTAGTGGTGCTCCTCAAGAAGGGGGAGGATCTTGGTGCGCCAGGTCCGGTCGAGGCCGCCCTCGCGGTACACGCCGGGCTTCATCAGGTAGGACGGGCCGATGGCGAAATCGGGGTCACCGATCGCCTTGTTGAGGGCGTCGAGCAGGCGGGCGGGCTCGGGGTCCTTGCCCTTGTGCTCCAGCCACCGGTTGAGGAGACCGGCAGTGGGCTCCACCCGGGGGGAGAGCTCCACGAAAGCGAACCTGCGCCGCATCGCCGCGTCCACCAGCGCGATCGACCGGTCCGCGGTGTTCATGGTGCCGATCACGTACAGGTTCGGCGGCAGCCCGAAGTCGTCCCCGGAGTAGGTCAGTCGCACCGAGCGCTTGCGGTACTCCAGGAGGAAGTACAGCTCGCCGAAGACCTTCGCCAGGTTGGCCCGGTTGATCTCGTCGATGATCAGGAAGTGCGGCACATGCCGGTTGCCCTCCCGGGAAGCGGTGTCGGCGAGCTCCCGCAGCGGCCCCGCCGTCAGCCGGAAGGCGACCTCCCGTGTCTCGGGGTCCTCGACCGGCCGGAAACCCTCGAAGAAGTCCTCGTACGCATACGAGGGATGGAACTGGACGATCTTGACCTGCTCCGGGCCGCCGCCGAAGTACTCGGCCAGCTCCAGTGCCAGATGCGTCTTTCCGGTGCCGGGCGGACCGTAGAGGACCATCTGCCGTTCATCGAGGAGGAGTTCACGCAGTTCGTCGAGGAAGGAGCGGTTGTGGACGAGGAGTTTCCGGGCGAGCTCGTCGGTGACCTCGGGGAAGGTCAGGGTGCGCTGTTCGGAGGATTCCAGGACCTGCCCGGCCTGTTCCGGCGCTGTCCCCGGGCCGCCGGTGAGCGCGGTGAGCTGTTCCAGGACGGGGGTCAGGTCGACCACGTCGTGCTGGGCGGAGAGCTTCTGCTGCACCTCTTCCGGCAGTTCCTCGTACGGATGGGGGGCCTCTTGCCAGGCCACCGGGCGCCGTAGGTTGGAGAGCCCGCCGGGAGAGCCCGACTGCGCCAGGTCGCCGGTGATCCGCCCGAGGCGGAGCTGGCCGTCGCTGAGGGTGGCGACGGTGTCGCCGATCCGCATCTGGGTGAAGAAGGCGTGCAGTTCGTCGACGAGGCCGCGCTTCTGGTGGTACGTTGCCGAGCCCTCGTAACCCTCCTCGACGAAACGGCGCAGCACGCTCTTGGTCGGGTCGGGCTCGTCCACCTGCGGCAGGTGGGGTGCGTCGAGCGAGACGAGGCCCTCCTTCAGCCAGAGCTGGCGGACCAGGTTGTGGCCGGAGACGTTGTTCCCCCGCACCAGCCAGGCCTTCTGCGGGGCCCGCCAACTCTGTGGCAGGAAGTCCCCCAAGCGGTGCCCGTCCTTCGTGCTGCGCCAGGTGCCGGGGCCGGTTGCTCCGTAGCCGAGAACCAGGGAGGCTGCGGCGGATGGCGAGTTGCACACGATGTCGTGGGACGCGGTCCAGGTGCCGGGGCGGGGACCGTCGACCAGCGTCCCGTTCTCCCGCAGCCTGGAACGGAGCCGACGAGCGAAGTCGCTCAGCCCCGGCCAGTCCTCCGCCGACACCGCCGACCCCGTGCTCACCAGGAACTTGTGCGAGCCGTTGTCACCGCTCTCGGTGAGCAGGAAGCCGAGGGCCTCCCCGGCGTCCTTGGGCAGAGTGATCCGGAAGTCCGGGAAACCGGGAAGACGGTCGGGGAGCTGCGGCATGGGGACCTTCCAGGACGCGGGTGGTTCAGGTGGCACGAAGTGCATCAAGCCTACGTGTTGACGGTGTCAAACGGTATGTTCCATGTGCTGGACGCTCACCGCGCTCGTTCGGCTACCGGCGCTCGGGGAACACCTGGGCGCTGTCCCTCCGCTTGCGCGCCGCCGGGACGGGCGCCTGCGAGTGACCGGCGAGCTCGTTCAGTTTCATGTGCAGCGCGTCCTGTGCGACGTAGTCCCCGCGAGATGCCGCGGCGCGCAGGTCGTCCCAGGCGGTCAGGATGGGACGGCGTACGGACTCCGGGAAGCGGCCGAGCTCGGCGTCGTGGGCGGCGAGCATGGACCGCCAGGTGGTGGTGTCGAGCTGCCGCCACAGGCTGCGGGCGTGCTCCGTCGCTGCCCGCATCGCGGGCAGGTCCAGCCGCTCGCGTGCCGCGTCCAGGGCGCGCCGTGCGTCGGCGAGCTCTTCGGCCGACGCGCCGAGGCCGAGCTCTCGGCCCCGGCGCGCGGCGACGGACGCGTTGGCCGTCCAGCTGCGGGCGTCCCGGCACGTCTCCACCGTGTCGCGAGCCTCGTCGAGGAATCCGTCGAGGGTCCGACCGAGAGGTTCACCGTGCACGATCGCGGTGAGCTGTTCTGCCAGTTCGGTGAAGCAGCCGAGCTCCGCTTCCGTCAGCTCGCCGCCGAAATGGGTGCTATGGGTACGGATCTCGTCGAGGAGCCGAGAGGCGTCGCGGCCGATGCCGTCGGCGACGGCGCTGCGGCGCAGCCGCACGCCCTGCTCTTCGCCGTCGCCGATGCGGTAGGCGAGGTTCACGGTGCGGTTCTCGTCCAGCCGCACCCGAAGTGTGAGCCGCTCCACGCTGCCGGTGCTCCTGTCGAGGACATGCGTGTGCTCTCCGCAGAACTCGTTGCGGGCATGGGACTTCTCGTGTGGCCCTTCGACGATCCGGAAGGTCAGCGCGATGGCGTCGTCCGGACGGATCTGAAGGTTCTCGATGTTCCTCCACTCGGTGCGGTACGTCGTTCCGGCGGTGAAGAGGACCGCGACAGTGCCGTCGTCGAGTGCCAGTCCCAGGTTCTGGGCGGTGACCTGCTCCGGCTGGTCGGTCTGGAACAGCGCGTCACAAGCCGAACACGCCGTCAGGCCGGCGGCGTTGACCATCTGACACTGGGGGCACTTCAGGCCACCGGCGTCCAGCGGCTGGTCGCAGTCTTGGCACGTGGTGGCCGAGGTGGAGTTGTCCGGGCAGCCGCAGTGCGGGCACGCGGCGCGGGACGCGACGGGGGCGGTCGCCCGCAGCTCCGAGAGGCTGACGGCACAGACCGGACAGTTCGTGGTCCCCTCGGCGGCGGGCACGTGGCAGCTGGGACAGTCGACCGTCGCCGTGCCGAGCAGAGAGGTGCCGCAGTCGGGGCAGGCGCTCTCGGTGAGCGGGATCCCGGTGGTCAGGCACGGTTCGGAGGGACAGGCGAGAGCGGACGCGAGCCCGGCCTCGATGCCGGCGCCCAGCGCGACGGCGGACATGGGGTCGATTCCGCTGTGCACCTTCTCCTCGCCGAACAGTTCGGCCAGGCGGCGGCGGACCAGCGGGATACGGGTCGAGCCGCCGATGAGCAGGACCTTGTCGACGTCCTCGGTCGTCCTGGACGCGTCGCGCAACACGCCGCGGGTGATCTCCAGGGTGCGGTCGATCTCGGCGCCGATCAGCTCCTCGAAGTCGTCGCGGGTGGCCTTTCCCGTCCAGGAGCCGCCGTTCTTTCCGAGCGGTGCGAGGATGATCTCCGCTGATGTGACATCCGAGAGTTCGATCTTGGTGCGTTCGGCAGCGGTGCGGATCCGCGCCGCGTCGCCTGTCCCGGAGAGGTCACGGCCGCCGAGTCGCTTCTCGGTGAGCATCCGGCACAGTGCGGAGTCGAAGTCGGCCCCGCCGAGCGACTTGTCCCCGCCGAGCTTGTGCACCCGGAAGTACCCCGACCCGATGATCAGCAGGGACACGTCGAAGGTACCGCCGCCGAGGTCGTACACGAGTACCGAGCACATGTCGTCGTCATCCTCGACGAGGCGCTCCACCCCGAAGGCGTGGGCCGCCGCGGTCGGTTCGGGCAGGATGCGTACGACGGTGAAGCCCGCAAGCTCCCCGGCTTCCCGCACCGCCGCGTACTGCGGTTCCGTGAAGTACGCCGGGACGGTGATCACGGCTCGTGGGAAGAGTTCGCCGGCGGTGTTCTCGGCGTCCGTGCGCAGCCGTCGCAGCAGGATCGCCGAGATCTGTACGGGCGTCAGCCAGTGGGCGCCGAGCCGGATCTCGACCCCGCCGTCCGCGGATTCCCGTACCGGCGGGGCGTCCGCGGGCCGCTCGTCGAGCAGCCGCTGAACGTCGGCGTCGACGTGGCGTCGGCCGATCAGCCGCTTCACCTCGGTGATCACGGAGCCGGGCAGGCGGTCGCGCACGCCGAGCGCCTCGCTGCCCACCAGGAGGGATCCGTCGGCACCGGTACCGACGGCGGACACCGTGGCCTGCTCGCCGTGACGGTTGGGGAGGACCACCGGAACGCCGCCGTCCATCCAGACGGTGACGGAGTTGGTGGTGCCGAGATCAATTCCGAGTGTGCGGTACGGCATGACGTGTCCTCTGGGTGGCAGGGGCGGGAATGGTCGGCCGGGAGGGGGGTGTGGAGCGGGTTCAGCGGCGGCGCTTGGAAGGTTTGCGAGGCAGCGGCGGCTGCCGGCGCTCGGCGCGGCTGGTTCGGCGCGGCTGGTTCCGGCGCTCCCGCGTGGCCCCGCCGTCGGGGGGCCCGGCGGGTGCCGCTTGTTCGGCGGCGGGTGCGGACGCGGGCGCGGGCGCGGGCCCGGGTACGGCGAGGACGACATCGGCACGGCGCAGGCAGTCGGTCCCTTGGCGGAAGCCGGTGACGGTTTCCCGCAGGACGGTTCCCTCGGGGGCGGTCGGATGCGGTTCGACGCCCGTCGCCCGTGCCTCCACCGGGTCGGGGATCTTCCCGACGAGGTCCATGGGATGTACGCCGTGGCGCGCGAGTTCGGCCCGGAGCATCCGGTGGGCGGCATCCGTCTGCTGTTGCACGGCGGCTGCGAGCTGTCCGGTACGGCCCGCCCCGGAGCGGCCGAACTGCTCGGACCGGTGTGCCGTGTCGGCCAGGAGATCGTCGAGCGGCAGCAATGCGGCGAGGAGGTCAGTCAGTTGGGTCACGGCCTCCTCGCGTTTGCGGGAGAGGGCCGCGACCCGGACGCGCAGCTTGCGCAGCTCGTCGGTGCCGGGCGGGGTCGTGGTCACTTGGGTGCGGGGCCTTTCGGAGCGGCGGACGTAGGGAGGGGCGGTGTGAGCAGTTCACTGACGAGGGCGTCGCCCGGGGTGCGGGCCGCGTCGTGGGCGGCCTTCAGGGCGCGCTCGCGGTCCGTGTCCCGTGCGCGGCGGGCCCGGGAGATCGCCACGCCCGCCGCCTTTGCGAGGTCCCCCTGGCTGATGCCCGCCCGGGTATGCGGAAGGAGTTCGAACACGGTGGGGCCGAAGGAGGGCATCGGTGTGCGGGGGTGCGCGGTCACAGGGTCTCCTGGATGTATGGCGGGTCGTCCGGATCCGGTGTTCCGGGTGAGTCGAAGAGGCCGGGGAACATCACCGGTCCGATCGGGAGGGAGATCTGCTGAGCGGTCTTCAACCCCATCGCGGACGCCACGCGTTCGTCGCGTACGGCACCGGCGGGCTCGCCGTCGGCACGGCGGGCGCGGGCGCGGGCGCGCCGATGGTGTGCGACGGCCACGAGCTGGTCGTACTCCGCGGAGCGGCCCGGGGTGATCAGCAGCCCGCCCTGGAGGGCGATCAGCTCGGAGAAGCGGCCGGTGTCGACCAGTTCGGCGGCGAACGGCAGGACGGTCTCCAGCGCCTGCTGCTCCTTCTTCGCGCCGGTGACGTGTGCGAAGGACGCGGCGGCGTCGAGCAACAGAGGGATCTGCCGGGTGTAGTCACCGGACCGTGCTCCGAGCTGTCGGACGGCCGTCTCGTGCAGGAGGCGGGCGACGTCACTGTCGTCGGCCTGTTTTCCCCGATCGTCCTGGGAGGGGCGGACCGCCTCCCGTTGCTGCAGGATGCGACGGGCCTCGCTCTTCCTCCCGGCGAGCGCCTTCCGCACGGTCCGTTCGGTCATCCGGTCGCGGTACCAGGAGTACACCTCGTGCAGATCCTCGGCCGGGTTCTCCGCACGGAGGCCGCGGTGGAGAAGTTCCCCGACCCGTTGCAGGCCGGGCTGCCTGCCCGGCCTGTTTCCCGCGACGACGGAAGCGATGTCGGCGAGATCCAGCGCGTCCAGCGCGTCCTGTGCCACCGGATCGCCGGGGCGTACGAACAGCGCCCGCTGGAAGCGAGCACGGCTCTGATTCCTGTCCTTCGCCCCCAGCGCTTCGTTGCCGCGCCGGACCAGTGCGGCTGCCAGCTCCTTGGCGAGGGCGGGGTCGTCGGGAGCGAGCGCGTGCGCGGACTCCAGCCAGTGGATGCTCTGGACGAGCGTGGCCCGCTGGTAGCCGTTCCCGTTCCGGCCCGCGCTCAGCCCGGCTTTGTGGGCCATCTCGTGGTGGTGCTGGTCGAGTACGAGGCCGAGGCGGGCGGCCGAGGTGAGGTCGGCGAGGGTGTCCTGCCACGCGCCCTTCTCGAACTGCTCGTGGGCCCTGGCGGCCAGGGCACGGGCGAGGTATGGCGCGCAGGCCAGGTGGGTGTCGGAGTCCGCCTGCCAGGTGGTGGGTTCGCCGTGACGGCGGGTGTAGGCGGTGAGGAGGGCGCGGTGTTCACCGTATGCCTCCAGTTGCTCTGCGGCGGTGTCCACAGTGACGGGGGAGTGGCCGGTCGCGGGCCGGCGGCCGCCGAACAGCAGGCCCAGGCACGGGGGAGTGGTGTCGGGTGTGGGGGGCTGCCAGGTGTCGACCGGGCACCGGCAGTTGAAGCCGTCTCCGCAGCTGCCGAAGCAGTCCTCCATGCGCAGATAGGCACGTTCACCACGGACGAGCTCGCCGCTGTACTCGTACTCCTCGACGTTCCAGACGGTTTCCCAGGCGTCGAGTACGTCATGGCCGTCCCGTTCGTCGACCGCGCGGAGCGCCGTACGGATCCGGTCCGTCAGGGTGTCGCATGCGGACCGCCAGTCCTCGGCGCCGAGGGGAGCGTCGCGCCGGGCGGTCACCATGTCCTCGAAACGGAGCGGGTCCTCGTCGTAGAGCAGCAGGTGCCAGGCGGCGATGGCGAAGACCGCGTGAGCCGGATCGACCTTCTCGCTCTGGGCGAGCGACCTCAGCGTGCCGACCGCGAGCGCGTGCACCAGGGCGGTGCGGCGGTTCCCGTACGGGTCGGGGACGGCGTCGAGGACCTCGCCGATCGCGCCCTGGCGGGCCGCCTGCCACACCAGGCGCCACAGCGCGTGTGCCGGGCAGCATCGGCAAGGCGTCTTGCCGGATGTGGCGTCCGGAGCGTCGAGTACGGTGCGGACGTCGCAGTCGCAGCCGAGGTCGCAGGGCTGGTCCTCGCCGCTCGCGGGCGGAGTGGCGCCGAACACCGCGAGCCAGCGGTGGACCGCCTCGGGCCAGTTGCCCGCGCGTTCGGCGAGCAGGGCGCGCAGTGCTTCGTAGGAGGCGCGGTCGTCCACGGGGAGACCGGGAAGGTCTGTGGAGATCCGGTCCAGCAGGTTGAGCGTGCGCGCGAAATTACCCGTGTCGTAGGCGTGTTCGGCCTGACGGAGCATGCGGGTGGCGTCGGTGGTGTTCAAACAGGTCCCCCATGTGCACGTGGTGCGTGGTTGACCCTATGTGGCGTCGATTTACTCGGTCAACGGACCGTCAGATACCGGACGATGTGACTAGTTCTGCTCGTACGGTCTTGCTGACCGGTGGGCGTGGCACGGTCTCCCAGCGGTCGGCGAGGAGGGTGACGAGGGTCAGGCCCCGGCCGCCGGTGGAGAGGTCGGAGCCCTCGCCGGCGGTTCGGGGGAGGCGGTCGCCGCGGGCGTCGGAGACCTCGATCAGGAGTCGGCCGGGGTGGGGCGACGGGGTGTAGGTCAGGGCGAGTTCGAAGTCGCGGTCGGGGACGTGGCCGTGCAGGACGGCGTTGGCGGCGAGTTCGGCGACGACGGGTTCGACACGTTCCGTGATATCCGGCGGGAGGCCCCATGCGTGGAGTCTGGTGACGGTGAGGAGTCGGGCGAGACGTGCGCCGCGACGGGTGGAGGGCAGCTGTTGCCTGAATATCTTGGCGGAGCAGGTGGGTTGGGGCGTCATGTGGTTCATGGGGTCAGCGTGGCCCGCGCGGGGGCGGGGCGACGAGAGGAGAGGCCCGTACGGAAGGTCACCGTACGGGCACGCAGGGTGGACGGTACGGGGTCTGCGCCGTCACTCTGGGTGCCTGTGATCGTGCGGGAGAAAGGGGTGGCGGATGGCCAACGTCGGAGAAGGGGCTGGTGCGTTCCCGGAAGGGGAACGGGAACCGCATCCGTCGGACAGTCTGCGGATGTTCGGTGCGGTCGTGCGGGCGTTGCGCGAGCATGCGGGGCTGAGCCGGGTGGAGTTCGGCGAGTGGGTGCGGTTCTCGAAGCACACCGTGG
Source organism: Streptomyces sp. NPDC057654 (assembly GCF_042800135.1). Lineage (NCBI taxonomy): Bacteria > Bacillati > Actinomycetota > Actinomycetes > Kitasatosporales > Streptomycetaceae > Streptomyces > Streptomyces sp. NPDC057654. Next base: position 20,900 of record NZ_JBHVHQ010000043.1, read on the forward strand.
AGTCGGTGGAGCTGGGGCGGCGGATGCCGGACGAGTTGTTCGTGGAGCGCGGGGAGGAGGCGACGGGGAACACGGGGGCGTTGCGGAAGGCGGCGCCGCATCTGTCGCGGGGGGAGGTGGGGCTGGCGGCGTGGTTCCGGGAGTGGGCCAGGCTGGAGCGGACGGCGGTGAGTCTGTGTACGTATGAGTGCAGGCTGGTGCCGGGGTTGTTGCAGTCGGAGGCGTATGCGCGGGCGGTGTTCGAGGGCACGATTCCGGTGGTGACGGACGAGCGGCTCGATGCGCTGCTGGCGGCGCGGGCGGAACGGCAGCGGATGTTGGTGGAGCGGCCGACGACGTTGTTCAGTTTCATCGTCGAGGAGCATGTGTTCCGGCGGCGGTTCGGGGATGCGGAGGCCATGCGCGGGTTGCTCGATCACGTGCTGGAGTTGACGTCCCGACGGAACGTGACGTTGCAGGTGGTGCCCTTGGATTCGGCGCTGCATGCGTGCCTGGATGGCCCGGTGCGACTGCTTGAGACGCCGGACCGGAGGCGGGTCGGATACGCCGAAGGGCAGCAGAGCGGTCGGCTCATCACGGACGCGAATGAGGTGAGTCTCCTCCATCAGCGCTATGACACACTGCGCTCGCAGGCCCTCAATCCACAAGAGACCAGGGCCCTTTTGGAGAGACTGCGAGGAGAGTGATGACGAGCGGTACAGCGGAACTGTTCTGGTTCAAGTCCAGCTACAGCGGCAGTCAGGGCGATGACTGTGTCGAGATCGCAATCGCCGAACAGGCCGTCCATGTAAGGGATTCCAAGGACGTGGCGCGTCCGGCCTTTGCCGTCGGTCGCGACGGGTGGGGTCGGTTCGTGCGGTTCGCGTCGGAGCGCTGATGTGGCGAGGGGCGCCGGCCGCTGAGC